>JBOFIW010000477.1:0-6429 GCA_051650365.1 Vibrio sp.
CAAAAATCAATGTAGGCTTCATCCATCACCACAATGGCGCGATCTTGGGTCATCTCAAGCAGTTTGATGATGTCGGCACGTTTGACCAAGTTCCCAGTCGGATTATTGGGGCTACACACAAACACCAATTTAACGCGATCCAGATTAGCTTCGATGCTCGGTAAATCGAGTTGCCAATCGGCAGTCAACGGCACTTTTTTACGCTCAACACCAAAGGTTTCTGCACTGATCGCGTACATGCCATAAGTTGGAGGACAAAACAGAATCGCGTCTTGATTGGGTTCGCAGAAAGCGCGGATCAAAAGCTCAATCCCTTCATCCGCACCGCGCGAAGTCAGCACTTGATCCGGCTGTACCCCTGCATAATTAGCGTAAGCTTGGATCATCGCTTTCGGTTGGCAATCACTGTAACGATTAAGGCGCGCAAAATCAGTTTTGTATTCGTTATTAAAGGGGGATTCGTTAGCATTGAGCCAAACATCACCACAGCCGCCAATGCGACGAGCAGAAAGATAAGGAGTTAACGCTTGAACCTGTTGACGAGCCAGTTTTTCCATAATTTATTGAGCCTTCTGTAATTTTTCCACTCGAATCGTAACCGCACGCTTGTGCGCGTCTAACCCTTCCGCTTCCGCCATCGTTACTACGGTGGACGCGAGTAATTGCAAGCCATCAGCGGTCAGCTCTTGCACTGTCATGCGTTTACTGAAATCAGCCAAACCTAAGCTGGAATACGTGCGGGTGTAACCGTAAGTCGGCAGTACATGGTTGGTACCAGAAGCATAATCTCCCACCGATTCGGGTGACCAGTCGCCAAGGAAAATGGAGCCAGCGTTATCGAGCAGAGGAACAAGTTCACGTGGATTGCGCGTCTGCACAATCAAGTGCTCAGGGCCGTAGTAGTTAGAAATCGACACCGCTTGGGTGAGTGATTCAGCAATAATGATCAGACTGGAAGCCAAGGCTTTTTCAGCAATGCTGGCGCGCGAAAGTGCTTTGAGCTGCTTTTGCACCGCGTCCGTCACTTGATCGGCTAACACAGGAGATGGCGTCACCAGCACCACCTGTGAATCTGGGCCGTGCTCCGCCTGACTGAGTAGATCGGCGGCGATAAAATCGGCATCCGCCGTTTCATCGGCAATCACCAACACTTCAGAGGGGCCGGCTGGCATATCAATCGCTGCGCCGCGGAAATCGTTACTCACTTGGCGTTTTGCTTCTGTCACATAGGCGTTACCGGGGCCAAAAATTTTGTCAACTTTAGTCACCGTTTCCGTACCATAAGCCATAGCAGCGATCGCTTGGCCACCGCCTAAGTTGTACACCTCATCAATGTTACATAGCTTAGCGACGTAGAGAATTTCATCAGCGATAGGCGGTGGTGAGCAGAGCACGACTTTACGGCAACCGGCAATTTGCGCAGGCACACCAAGCATTAATACTGTCGATGGCAGTGGCGCGCTGCCACCCGGAATATACAGACCGACTTTATTGATCGGGCGAGTCACTTGTTCACACACCACGCCCGGCATGGTTTCCACTTTGATTGGCTGCACTTTTTGCGCCTTGTGGAATTTACTGATGTTGTTGTATGCCTGTTCAAGCGCCTGCTTCATTGTGTCCGACAAACGTGCGGCGGCGGCATCCATCTCTTCGCGAGAAACACGCAGTGAAGCAGGTTTTACGCGATCAAATTTTTCAGTTAATTCAAACAGTGCTGCATCTCCCTCACTGCGTACTTTCGCAATCACTTGTGTAACCGCCACGGTGATGTTTGCCCCTTCCGTAATCGCAGGGCGTTCTAAAATCGATTCTTGCTGAGCCTCACTCAACGATTGCCAAACAACAGTTCTCATCGCCTTACTCCATCATTTTTTCAATCGGTAACACCAGAATTGAGCTAGCACCGAGGGCTTTCAGCTGTTCCATGGTTTCCCAAAAAAGATTTTCTGAGCTCACCATGTGCACTGCAACTTTGGATTTGTCGGCAGACAAGGGGAGCACTGTTGGGTCTTCCGCTCCGGGCAACAAGGTTTTGATTTGCGCCAGTTTCTCAACCGGAGCGTGCAGCATGATGTATTTCGATTCTTTGGCTTGTTGTACGCCGTGCATACGAGTGAGGAGCTTATCGATCAGTGCGGCTTTATCTTCAGCAAAAGCCCCAGGGCGTTGAATGAGAGTGGCCTTGGATTCGAAGATCACTTCCGCTTCTTTAAGGCCGTTGGCTTCCAAGGTTGCGCCAGTGGAGACCAGATCCGCAATCGCATCGGCTAACCCCGCACGTGGGGCAACTTCAACCGAACCCGTTAGCATACAAGTGCTAAAATCCACGCCTTGGCGATCCATATAAGCTTTGAGCAGTTGTGGGTAAGTGGTGGCAATACGCTTACCATTCAGATCTTGCGGTCCACGATACTCCGCATCTTTTTCAATCGCGATCGACAGACGGCAACCACCAAAGTCCATACGACGAAGAGTGGTAAATTCGTTACGTTGGTTGAGTGCTAGGCGATCTAAACGTGTTTCTTCAAGCACGTTTTCACCAACAAAACCCAAATCCACCACCCCATCCATGATCAGTCCTGGAATATCATCGTCACGCACCAACAACAGATCAATCGGCATATTCAGTGAATGAACCACCAAGCGCTCGCCCATGATGTTGAATTTCACACCGCATTTTTTCAGCAGTTCTTGACACTCTTGGCTCAGGCGGCCTTTTTTCTGTATCGCGATTCTTAGTCGTTGTGTTTGCATGTCATTCTTCCTTTGCAATTTGTTGAATTTAATAATTTTTCCAAAGCTTAAAACGAAAAACCCTCGGGAGGTTTGGTCTCCCGAGGGTTAGAATCTTTTTATGGCTCTGATTTCAACTCCGGGGGATTCCTGTCCCCCGGGTATGCGTACATCTCCCGAAAGACACCTTAGGGATGATGATGGTGATGAATGTTCATTACAAAATTACGCATACTTAGTTACTTTCTATCTTTTTGAGAACTGCCTTCACACTAACCAAGCTAAGTTTTTTTTTCAACTACAAATTGATACTTTTCTGGTTATTTTTTCATAACAACTTTTTTGAACACAAAAAAGGAGGTCCGAAGACCTCCATTCAATCAGTTAAGATACTCTGTGTCATGCAGACACTTGCTTCCCTACTTTAGCTTTGGATAGAGCTGCAAAAATTAAGCACACCACCACGAAAGATACTGATGCTGCTGCCAACGCAAGCCACAAAGAAGCGAAAATACCTAACACAACATACCCAATGGCAGAAACAAATGCGACTGCTAATGCATACGGCAACTGTGTTGCAACGTGGTCAATATGGTGACAGCGCGCACCTGTCGATGACAGGATGGTGGTATCGGAAATTGGCGAGCAGTGGTCACCAAATACGGAACCAGCAAGCACTGCACCAAGCATTGGCAGCATAAGAGCAATATCGGTAGCTCCCGCCATATCACCTGCAATCGGCAACATAATGCCAAAAGTGCCCCACGAAGTGCCTGTCGAGAATGCCATTGCACCTGACAAAACAAACAGAATCACTGGAAGCCAATGTGGGTCAATATTGCCTTGTACCAGAGAAGAGAGATACGCACCGGTTTTCATGTCACCAATTACAGAGCCGATCGTCCACGCAAAAATCAGGATCAAAATCGCACCAAACATAGATTTTGCGCCAATCCACAGCGTGTTTGCAATCTCTGTTACCGCTAACTTTTGGCGTAGCACGGTCACAAAAGCCATGGCCAAACCAACTAAACCACCGTAAACCAGTGAGTTACCTACATTGGTATTTTCAAAAGCACCGAGAATATTAAACGATTGGCCGCTTTCAGCTAACGCGTTGGCACCAGTCCAAATCATAGCGCTAATTGTTGCGACAACAAGGAAAACAATAGGCAAAACCAAATCTAAAACGGTACCACGTTCACTTTCATGAATGTCGAGCTCTTCATTCAGTTCATGCGCTTCTTTGGTATCCGTGCTTGAATCTTCTTCAAATCCACGTCCTTGAGAAGCTGCAATCTCATGTTTGCGCATTTGGCCGATATCCATTTGGAACCACACCACAGCAAACACCATCAACAAAGCAAAAATCGCGTAGAAGTTCATCGGCACTAAACGTAGATAAGCGCCTAATGCTGAATACTCCTCAATACCATGAGATACCAAAATCCCACCGATGATGGTCATGATATAAGCGCCCCAGCTTGATGCTGGCATCACAACACACATTGGAGCGGCTGTTGAATCCAGAATATAGGCCAGCTTAGCGCGAGAAACATAAAAGCGATCAGTCACAGGACGGGCGATAGACCCTACGGCTAGGCTATTAAAATAGTCGTCAACAAAAATGAATACGCCTAAAAATGCCGCTAACAGTTTTGAGCCACGTTTACTTTTCACCCGAACCTGGGCCCATTGAGCAAAAGCGCGAGTGCCGCCAGACAGAGTCAACAACGCTGTCATCATGCCAAGTAAAAGTAAGAAACCCACAATGCTCATGTTCCAAGCATTAATGGCGCCCTCTTTAACAAACACACTGCCAACTTGGGTTGCAATGTATTGCACGGATTGACCGACAGAATAATCAGCCAGCAGTAAAGCACCTAAGAAAATACCCACCCCAAGAGAAAGTAAGACTCGGCGAGTAACAATAGCCAAACTCAATGCCACCAACGGAGGTAAAACAGAGAGTGGCGAAGAAGCAAAATCGATTAAATTCATGATCTTCCTAAACCAGTAAAAATGGTTAGAGATCTACTGCAGACAAATTAAGCAACTTCATGTCAACTTAATTTATGTTGAACTAAGCGAAAGGGAAGCGAACACTTCACCCAACCCTACAGTAGCGCTCCATAGTTTAACAACAATATAGACTATGGCAGTGTTACACCTCTTTGATGTAACCCCAGCCAACAGCATTGATCTGCATGTTGACTTCGGCGACAACGCCTTTTTCCACAATTCATTGGCATCACCCCAATTGTAGATACTCTTCGCTATCGCTCCTCTACGGCGAAATGGTCTCCCCCTTCTGCCAATTCATTCGGCTCATTGGGTAAACTTTTCGCACTAGGTGAGACACATTTTACTTAACAAAACTATCAATGCAACTAGGGAGCGTATGGAAAAACAAGTGGACACAGATCACTAATCACTCACTTTCATTGCAAATTTATTCATGAAAGAAAACAAGTTTGATATATGAAACTAAAATTATCTATTTTCATTATATGTAACCTCAGCCACTTCACATGCATTTTTCATAAGAGTCTAAAATAAACACTAATAATTAATTTTTACTTTCTTGTTATTTTGACTTAATATTTACAGCGAAAACTTGTCAGTATAATAAGCTAGGTTTAATATTAACTCGTTATCCAATTTGTGAACAGGAAATGGTAATGTCGGAAATCACTAAGACTTTATTAAATATTCGTAGCCTACGTGCGTATGCACGTGAACTGACTATTGAACAACTTGAAGAAGCTCTAGATAAATTAACTATCGTTGTTGAAGAACGTAAAGAAGCAGAAGCAGAAGAGATTGCTGCTCGTGCGGAACAAGAAGCGAAATTGGCAGCGATTGCTGAACAAATTGCTAAAGATGGTATTGATTTAGAAGCGCTTATTTCTGCGCTTTCAGGCGAAACTAAAACTAAAGCAAAAGGCAAACGAGCTCCTCGCCCTGCGAAATACAAGTACATCGACACCAACGGTGAAGAAAAGACTTGGACAGGCCAAGGCCGTACTCCTTCAGTGATCCAAAAAGCACTGGATGAAGGTAAGTCTCTAGAAGAATTCTCTCTATAATTCATGAAGAAACCAAAATGATAAAGGCTCCCGAAGGAGCCTTTTTTATCTTTCCCAATAAGCCTCTTCAAGGCTATCTTCTCGCTCAGGTAAACCCCGAGAAAGACGTGGAGAATGTTGAGCTAATACCTCATAACTTGCACGATTTGAGTATTTACACACTTGAGAAAAAGATGAATAAGTCAAAAACTCATGCTGATGCTTACTTGAATTAGGTACATTTTCTTTGTGATATTTATTTGCTGCCATATCATGTAATAAAGCGGATAATGCTGCATCTCCTGCTCCATTAGTATTTTTTATCTTTTCTGGCCCACCCATGTATGGTGATATGTGTGAATACACACGAATAGGGGTTATACAGCTATCTTTACGTGCTGGCCGACTAAATTCATAGCGGTTAAATTCCGCAACCGAACCCGGTAATAATGGTAATGAAGTTTCACGCTTCGCGGAATCTTCTGTATATCCAGCCATAAATAAACCAACAGGACCTGCGGTACATAAAACTAAATCTACCCAATCCAATGCTTTATCTGAAGCCGCTAATGGATCGCTTTCTCCTGTTAATGCTAACGCTTCATCTTCATTCATCGCAACTACA
>JBOFIW010000478.1:0-2105 GCA_051650365.1 Vibrio sp.
ACTAACCCCACTTTGTCGCCGGGATGAATGGTTGCCGATGCTTGCTCAAGGAGTGGTTTGCCGCCGCGCAGTAGCTGAATCTCAGAGAAGGTAATCATAAAAATCGTTTTATCGCCCGTTGAATTTTCGCTCGGAATAGTAGGAGGAATAAGGATAAATGTCGATCATTATACAAATTGGGTTATGATGCTTAGTAACGGATTAGTAACAAATAAGCGGAGTGCGCAACTTGGTCAACCGAGAGCAAACGAAAGCCAAAGTGTTGGTGGTGTATGCGCACCCCGATCCACAAAACTCCGTTGCCAATAAGGTGATGATTGAACACATTGCGGATTTAGAGCATGTCTCGATTGTCGATCTCTATGCCACTTACCCTAATTTCTTTATTGATGTGCATGTCGAACAGCAACGACTGCGTGAGCATGATGTGCTGGTATTGCAGCATCCGCTGTACATGTATTCCTGCCCGGCGCTCTTGAAAGAGTGGATCGATCGCGTGCTGAGTAAAGGCTTTGCTTTCGGTAAAAATAGCGCGCTGAAAGGTAAACTGTGGCGCAGCGTGATCACCACTGGTGGCAACCACACCGCTTACGATCAACGCGGTTATAACCGCTATCCACTCAATGAAATCCTACAGCCGTTCGAACTCAGTGCCGCTTTGTGTCAGATGGATTGGGTAGAGCCTTTGGTGCTCTACTGGTCACGCAACATCAGTGATCAAGAGCGTGAGCAGCATGCGCGGCGCTATCGGCAATGGTTACAAGAGATCGCCCACTGGCAAGGAGAACTCGATGACGCCAGTGACTAGTGATTTTCTCAATAGCAGTGTTGTGTTTTTGGCTGCTGCGGTGATCGCGGTGCCTATTGCACAACGGGCAGGATTGGGCTCGGTGCTTGGCTATTTACTCGCAGGGGTCGCGATTGGCCCGTGGGGGTTAGGCTTAATCCGCGATGTACAAGCCATTATGCACTTTGCCGAGCTTGGAGTCGTACTCCTACTGTTTCTGATCGGTTTAGAGCTGAACCCGAAAAAACTGTGGAATTTGCGGGGGCCAATTTTAGGCCTAGGTGGTGCACAGGTTGTGGTGACGACCGCAGTGCTCGCCAGTGTGGCACATTTGCTAGGGTTGAGTTGGCAAAGTGCAATAGTGGTAGGCATGGGATTGGCACTGTCTTCCACTGCCATTGCTCTTCGGGTAATAGAAGAGCATGAATTGACACGCACTGAGGCCGGGCAATCTGGGTTTGCGGTGTTACTGTTTCAGGATATTGCTGTGATCCCTATGCTGGCATTGCTGCCGATTTTAGCGGGTAATAGTAGTGGTAATGGGTTGAACGCCCTGTGGATGATGGGCGGGATCGCAGCTTTGCTGCTGGGTGGGCATTTTGTACTGAACCCACTGTTTCGTTACATTGCGTTGAGCGGAGTACGTGAGCTGTTTACCGTTGCGGCTTTGCTGCTAGTGGTGGGCATTGCCTTGGTGATGCAAAAGCTCGACCTTTCGATGGCTCTGGGCACTTT
The DNA here is from genome assembly GCA_051650365.1 of Vibrio sp. Taxonomy (GTDB): domain Bacteria; phylum Pseudomonadota; class Gammaproteobacteria; order Enterobacterales; family Vibrionaceae; genus Vibrio. The sequence continues at coordinate 1,523 of JBOFIW010000478.1, forward strand.
TCTCGCTGGTGTGATTTTGGCAGAAAGTGAGTTTCGCCATGAATTAGAAATCGCTATCGATCCTTTCAAGGGGTTGCTGCTGGGGTTGTTTTTTATCTCGGTCGGTATGGCAGTCGATGTTGGTCTGCTGTTGGTGAAACCTGTATGGATAGCGCTCACCGTGCTGGGTTTGGTGATTGTCAAAGGGTTAATCTTATATTTGCTGGCTCGGCTTTCCGGCACAGTTGCTAAAGCGCGCAGTAAAATGGCGGCAATTTTAAGCCAAGGGGGAGAGTTCGCCTTCGTGATCTTTACTGCCGCCAACGCAGAAGGATTGCTGAATGCAGAACAAGTTTCCTTCCTCTTGGTGGTGGTGAGTCTATCTATGGTGACAACACCGCTATTACTCAGTGCTCAGAAGCACTGGTTTGCTCGCCAACTTAATACCGAAGAAGCGCCCCTTACATCCGATGTAGAAAACAAAGAGCCACGAGTGATCATCGTTGGCTTTGGTCGTTTTGGGCAGATTGTCGGGCGTTTGCTGTATGCCAACAAAATCAAAGTGACCATTTTAGAAAGTGATGCTAGCCAAGTACGTTTACTG
>JBOFIW010000479.1:0-3481 GCA_051650365.1 Vibrio sp.
TCACTCAAAATGCTGCAAGCAGGTCATGGTTTAGAAACCTACCACTTGATGCGCGAATACAATCTGTTCCAGCAGCTTTTCCCAACCATCGCGGAACATTTCACCGCCGATCACAGCTCACAAACCGAGCAGATGTTGGATTTAGTGCTGGATGCGACCGATATTCGCATCGAAGAAGACCTGCGTATCAACCCGGCCTTTATGTTTGCCGCCATGTTGTGGTATCCGATGATTAAGCTCGCCGATCAACTGATGGAGTCACTCAGTCTCCACGAGTTTGATGCCATGACGGAAGCCAGTAACCGCATCTTAGATGAAGTGGTCAAACGCATCGCGATCCCGCGTCGTCACACCACAACCATTCGTGATATTTGGCAGTTACAACAACGCTTACCACGCCGTAGTGGCAAACGTGCCTTCCGTTTGTTAGAACTGAGCAAGTTCCGCGCAGGCTTTGATTTCCTCGAAATGCGGGGCGAAATTGAAGGCGGCGAAACCAAGCAATTGGCTGAATGGTGGGCCACTTTCCAAAACGCGGGGCGCAATATGCGTCAGGCAATGGTCGGTGACATGGGGAACACGACTGGCACGGGAAAACCTAGCTCACGCCGTCGTAAACCATCACGTAATAAAAATAAGAGTAAATCGAGCGAATGATGCTTGCCTACATTGCGATTGGCAGTAACTTGGGCGACCCTGTTGCTCAAGCTCAACAAGCCATACAACAACTTACTCAATTACCGAAGTCGCGCCTTATCGCGGCTTCATCGCTCTATAGCAGCACACCAATGGGACCGCAAAATCAGCCGGATTACATTAATGCGGTCGCGGCCATTGAAACCGAATTAACGCCACTGGAACTGCTCGATTGCACACAACGCATTGAACTGGAACAGGGGCGTGTCCGTAAAGACGAACGATGGGGACCGAGAACACTCGATCTCGATATTGTGCTTTACGGCAATGAGGTGATAGAGACCGAGCGCCTCACCATTCCTCACTATGGAATGAAAGTACGTGAATTCGTACTGTATCCGCTCGCGGAAATCGCACCAAATTTAACTCTCCCTGACGGGAGTGAAATCCAAGCTCTATTGCAACAAGTACCGCTCAATGGGCTCAGCATTTGGCATTCGCCAACGTCGAGTAAGGACTAACAATGAAAAAAATTACCATAAACGACCTGATGAAATGGAAGCAGGAAGGTCGAAAATTTGCTACATCAACCGCTTATGATGCGAGTTTTGCTCAGTTATTTGAGAGCCAAGAAATGCCGGTCCTGTTGGTCGGTGATTCACTTGGCATGGTGTTACAAGGAGAAGCCGACACCTTACCCGTGACGGTGGATGAGATTGCCTACCACACCCGTTGTGTACGTAAAGGCAGCCCAAATTGTTTGCTCATGGCGGATATGCCTTTCATGAGCTATGCCACGCCTGAACAAGCGTGTGAAAATGCCGCCAAACTGGTTCGTGCCGGTGCGAACATGGTGAAAATTGAAGGTGGCGATTGGTTAGTCGACACCGTAAAAATGTTGACTGAACGTGCAGTGCCAGTGTGTGCTCACCTCGGTTTAACGCCGCAGTCGGTCAATATTTTTGGTGGCTACAAAGTACAAGGCCGCGAGCAAGATAAAGCGGATCGCATGGTACGTGATGCGTTGGCTCTGCAAGAAGCGGGCGCACAAATTGTCCTGCTGGAATGCGTTCCTGCCGAGTTGGCAAACCGCATCACTCAACTTCTTGATGTCCCTGTGATTGGTATTGGTGCTGGCAACGGTACAGATGGTCAAATCCTCGTAATGCACGATATGTTTGGAATTTCGGCGAACTACATGCCAAAATTCTCGAAAAATTTCTTGGCTGAGACGGGCGACATTCGCCAAGCCGTTGCCAAGTATATCGAAGATGTCGAGACTGCCGCTTTCCCTGACCTCGCTCATACCATTGCCTAAGGAGTCATTCATGCAAGTTTTTGCTGACATTGCCGTTCTTCGCGAGCAAATCAAACAGATCAAGCGTGAGGGCCGCCGAGTCGCTTTTGTCCCGACCATGGGTAATTTACATGAAGGCCATTTAACTTTGGTTCGTAAAGCTCGTGAACTTGCCGATGTGGTCATCGTGAGTATTTTCGTCAACCCGATGCAATTTGACCGCGCGGAAGATTTGAAAAACTACCCACGCACCCTAGAAGACGATTTGAGTAAACTCAATGGTGAAGGGGTTGATCTGGTATTAACGCCAACGCCAGAAACCATGTACCCACAAGGTTTGGATAAACAAACCTTTGTTGAAGTACCGGGACTATCCTTCATGCTGGAAGGCGCTTCTCGTCCAGGTCATTTCCGTGGTGTCGCCACGATCGTCACTAAGCTGTTTAACATTGTGCAGCCTGATGTGGCCTGCTTTGGCGAAAAAGATTTCCAACAATTGGCGGTGATCCGTCAGATGGTGGAAGATCTGTGCATGGATATCGAAATTGTCGGCGTAGCGACCGTTCGTGAATTGGATGGTCTTGCGATGAGTTCACGTAATAATTTACTGACGCTTGATGAGCGCCAACGCGCGCCAGTATTGGCTCGCACCATGCGTTGGATTAACAGTGCGATCCGTGGTGGTCGCGATGATTATCCATCGATCATCGAAGATGCCGTAGATCAGCTGCGCGCAGCCGATCTGGAGCCTGATGAAATCTTTATCCGTGATGCACGCACTCTGCTACCAATCTGCAGTGAAAGTAAGCAAGCGGTAATTCTGATGTCAGCTTTCTTAGGTAAAGTACGCTTGATTGATAACCAGGTTCTCGACTTACAAACCGAAAGCAAATCTGGCAACGAAGAAGAGTAATTCCTCTTGCTTCCAGATCAAAAAAGGTCAACCTCGGTTGACCTTTTTTATCTCTATTGACTCAACTAGCTGCGTAGCCCTTTGCCTTTGGTCACCAAATAATGCGCGACACAGTACAGCGCCAACACAAATGCCATTAACACTGCAAACGAAGTCGTGATATCCACATCCGACACGCCTAGGAAGCCGTAGCGGAACGCATTGACCATGTAGACGATGGGATTGATCTTCGATACGCCCTGCCAAAATTCAGGCAGCAAACTGATCGAGTAGAACACTCCACCGAGGTAAGTAAGCGGCGTGAGGACAAAGGTTGGGACAATCGAGATGTCATCAAACGTTTTGGCAAACACCGCGTTAATCAACCCACCAAGAGAAAAGACTACGGATGTTAAAAATACCGTCGCGATAATAATTCCCCAATGATCGACGTTGAGATCGACAAACAGCAGTGAAACTGCCGTCACCATGGCCCCTACCAGTAAGCCACGTGCTACACCACCCATTACGTAGCCAGCAATGATCACATAGTTTGGCACTGGAGCAACCAACAGCTCTTCAATGTTCTTTTGAAACTTAGAACTAAAGAAAGACGAAGCCACATTGGAATAGGAGTTAGTGATCACCGACATCAT
>JBOFIW010000480.1:0-4231 GCA_051650365.1 Vibrio sp.
GGCTCAGGAAGTCATTTTGATCCTGCTGTAGTTGACGCCTTTCTTACTGTTGAAGACAAATTCATCGCGATTGCGGCACATTTTAAAGATGCTGAAGCATAAAACTTGCTGAAAATTTAATACGTAATAATCCCCCAAAAACACGGAAATGGTTCGATAACACTCCATGCAATCAGCACTACCTTATTAATAAAGCCCAGCCCTAAGCTGAAAAGCTTAGGGCTTTTACATCACAAAATGACCTACTATTCCCAATTTCTCAGCCAAGTAAAAATTTTTCGATATTTTCTTTCAGGTACTGTTGTCACAAGAATTCGAGGGAGGTATAAATACGATAAATTTGATGAGTTCAATCATTCCTTCCCACCCTAACTTGACATGGATGTGCATTATGTTCGAAAAAGTCGTTGCCGCCCCCGCAGACCCAATTCTTGGTTTAACTGAAGAGTTCAAAAAAGATCCTCGTACCGACAAAATTAACCTCGGTGTGGGTATTTATAAGAATGAAGCAGGCGAAACCCCAGTTCTTGCTACTGTAAAGAAAGCAGAGGCAGCACTGCTTGAATCAGAGAAAACCAAATCTTATCTGACGATTGAAGGGACTGCTGAATACGGTTTAGCCGTACAAAAACTGCTGTTTGGCGCAGATTCGGACATAGTGACCAAAAAACTGGCAAAAACTGCGCAAGCTCCTGGTGGTACTGGCGCTTTGCGTGTCGCAGGTGAATTTATTAAACGTCAATTGGGTGATGTAAAGGTATGGATTAGCAACCCAACATGGGCGAATCACCACGGTGTGTTCAATGCAGCGGGTTTAGAAACCACACAATACGCATACTATGATGCCGAAGCTAAAGACAAAAACTTTGCTGCTATGCTGGCTGATTTAGAACAAGCAGCGAAAGGCGATGTGGTATTGCTCCACGGATGCTGTCACAACCCAACTGGCATCGACCCAACTGAACAAGAATGGGAAGTTCTGGCGAAATTAGTGGCCGATAAAGGTCTACTACCTTTATTTGACTTTGCTTACCAAGGTTTTGCGACTGGTGTGGAAGAAGATGCTGCAGGTCTGCGTACTTTTGCCAAATACAATTCAGAAATTCTTGTCGCAAGTTCATTCTCAAAGAACTTTGGTCTATACAACGAGCGCGTTGGTGCATTCACTCTCGTAGCGCCATCCGCAGCAGTAGCTGAAACTGCATTTTCACAAGTAAAAGCAATCATTCGTTCAATTTACTCAAACCCACCGGCTCACGGCGCTGCGGTTGTGACTTATATTCTAAACAACCCAACCTTACGTGCGGAGTGGGAAGCCGAAGTGGCTGAAATGCGTGAACGCATTCAAGAAATGCGCGTGCTATTCGTCAACACATTGAAAGAAGTGGGTGTAAACGCTGACTTTAGCTTTATCGAACGACAAAACGGTATGTTCTCTTTCTCTGGTCTAAATAAAGAACAAGTCGCACGTTTGAAATCGGAACTGGGTATCTACATTGTTGGGTCAGGTCGTATCAGTGTTGCTGGCATGACAAAATCTAACATGCTGCCATTGTGCAAAGGCATCGCTGCGGTCATGTAAGTTCACAGCAACCATATTTGCTCAAAACCGGCTCAAATAGCCGGTTTTTTGTTTTTTCAGAATTGACTTTAACGTTACTTTCCCTAGCTCTCACCCTATGTCCACCCCTCAGATTAGGCCTAACATGGCAATATGATGTAGTATGATTGCCCCAAACCGCCAAAAACATCGCAAAACAGATGTTTGTAACGAGAGGAGCCTTCATGGACGCCGAGTTAATCGAGATTCAGCAGTTTCTGCAACAGCATCCCCCTTTTGATGCTCTACCATCTGACCTGTTATCCGAAGTCACCCAACAGATTGAAATTGCCTATTTTCGCAAAGGCACGCCGATCATTAGCCATAAACAAGCTATCCGTGACTTGTATCTGATCCGCAGCGGAGCCGTCGAAGTCTATCGCCGTCATGGTGAATTGTATAACCGACTCACTGAAGGCAGTCTTTTTGGACAAATGGGGTTGTTGACGCGTAACCAAGTCTCTTTCGCGGTCACCGCGATTGAAGATACGCTGCTGTACTGTATCCCGGAAGTCCTCTTTCATCATCTCCATCAAGAATTTGATAGCTTCGCCGATTTTGTGGAAGTCGAACAGTCGGCACGTTTACGCCAAACGGTTAAGAAACAAAAAGAGCAAAATGATCTGATCACCAGTAAAGTGAAGCAATTACTAGTTCGTCCAGCGCCAACCATAGATAAACAGGTCACTATCCAACAGGCCGCACTACGCATGGCGGACGAGAATCTTTCTGCACTGCTTATCCTCGATGATCGCATTCTGCACGATACAGAAGATGACTCAACGCCTGTGGTCGGCATTATTACCGAGCGAGATCTCTGCCGCCGAGTTCTTGCACATGGTATTGATACCCAGCAAGCAGTGAGTCAAGTGATGACCCAGGAGGTGATTTCTCTTGATCACAATGCCTATGTTTATGAAGCGATGCTGGCGATGCTGCGCAATAATGTCCACCATCTTCCGGTACTGAGAGAAAAACAGCCTATTGGCATCATAGATATGACGGACATCGTGCGTTATGAATCACAAAACTCTTTGCTTTTGGTCAGCCGTATCTATCAGCAAACTAGTATTGATGAATTAGCGCAACTCGCGATTGAAGTACAAGCGAGCTTCGTGCGGCTCGTCAATGAAGATGCTAACTCCCACATGATTGGCACTGCAATGTCCACCATCGGCCGTGCCTTTACACAACGGATTATTGAGTTGGTAGAAGCAGAATTGGGGGAAGCCCCTGTGCCTTACTGTTTTGTTGCGTTTGGGTCCATGGGGCGCGATGAGCAGCTGATTGTTACCGATCAGGATAATGCCCTGATTTTGGATGATTGTTACGATGTACAGCAACATGGTGCGTATTTTACGCAATTTGCCCAATCGGTTTGTCATGGGTTAGACCGCTGTGGTTACCCACTTTGTGATGGTGAGATCATGGCTAGTAACCCCAAGTGGCGTATGACTCGCAAAGATTGGGAGAACTGTTTTGCAGATTGGATTGATAACCCAAACCCGCAAGCATTACTTAATGCTTCTATCTTTTTCGATCTAGATGGCGTTTACGGGAGAACCAAGTGGGCAGAACAGCTTTCAAGTTTTATCGTACGCCGCACAAAACGCAATCAACGCTTTTTAGCTTGCTTAGCGCGCAATGCACTCAATCGCACCCCACCGCTCGGTTTCTTCAAAAACTTCGTGATGGAAAAAGATGGACGTCACAATAATTCCATCAATTTAAAACGCCGGGGTACAGCACCGCTGGCAGATTTGATTCGCGTTCATGCACTCGCTGCTGGCTCACGGGCTAAAAACTCGTTTGAACGTTTGGATGATGTCATTGAAGCAGGCCTACTTCCGCAAGGGAAAGGTAAAGATCTGCGTGATGCACTCGAGTTTATTGCCATGGTGCGTATTCGTCATCAAGCCATAGATGTGGAACAAAAGAGAGAAGCTGATAACAGCATTGAACCCGAAAATCTCTCTGATTTTGAACGACGCAACTTAAAGGATGCATTTCAAATCCTCAGCAACGGGCAAAATTTTCTTAAATACCGCTATCAGGCGAATCAACACTTTAAGTGAGTCCTATGTTTCAGTCCGCCATTTATTGGCCTTCACGATTTGCACATTTGGCACAGCAAGCCCAACAAACTGTATTGCAAAACTATTATGCTCACCCCGTAGTGGATGGTTCAATCCCAATTTGTGGATGCCCTCTAGTGGCACTTGATTTTGAAACAACAGGACTGAATGCGCAGCAAGATGCGATCCTAAGCATTGGCTTAGTTCCATTCAACACCCAGCGTATTACCCTAAAACAAGCGCGGTACTGGTTGGTGAAACCCAGTCGACCTTTGGAAGAAGATTCTGTCGTCATTCACGGCATCACGCACACTGAACTGAAACATGCTCAAGAACCAGAGGTGGTGCTTAGTGAGTTATTCGATGCCCTGCGTGGAAAAATCGTTGTTGCGCATTTTCGCCACATTGAGCGTGAGTTTCTGCGCCAAACGACACTGAAACTTTGGGGAGAAGCAGTAGAGTTTCCTATCATTGATACCTTAGAAATCGAACTCTCAGTACAAAATACGCAACGTTCACTCTGGCAACGCCTGTTACGCAGCCCAATGCCATCAGT
>JBOFIW010000481.1:0-2200 GCA_051650365.1 Vibrio sp.
AAAATAACCATCCGGTGATGGGCGTAGTGTATGGCCCGGTGTCAGGTGTGACTTACTACGCCTACGCAGGCAAGGGGGCGTGGAAGATTCCGGATATGGCGCAGAGCCTAAAAATTCAGACTCACAAGCACGAGTTGCCGAGTAACTCGATCGCGATTGCCATCAGCCGCCGCCAAGATATCAATAAAGTCACCCGTCGCTTAAGCAGTGCATGGAATTACGAGCTAGTGCCTTTGGGATCAGCGGCACTTAAAGCTTGTTTGGTGGCGGAAGGTGCTGTGGATTGCTATTTGCGCCTTGGCCCAACCGGAGAGTGGGATACCGCCGCAACGCAGTGTATTGTGGAAGAAGCCGGTGGGCGTATTCTGAGCACTCAATTGTCCCCTCTTTCCTACAATGAGCGAGAAACCTTGGAAAACCCGAACTTCATTGTCCTCGGTGATGCGGATTTACCTTGGAATGACATCCTACAAATCAAAGATTAGCCGATAAAATTTCACGCCCGAACTGGGCGTGAAATCGTTAGATGTAGATAAAATGATTAAAGCTGGCTTTGTTGATTAAACTGATAACGGCCTTGGCCATCGGGCTGTGGTAGCCATTTCAACTGCTCGCTTAAACTCTCAGGAAAGCCAGCTTCTGGTTTAAACCACGCTTGGGCTTGATAACTTCTGTCTGGCTGTAAACTCAGCGAAAACTCGCTGCTCACCTGCGCAGTCTTCTGCCCCCCTTTCAGGTTCAGAACACTTTCTTGGCAAGTAAAATCCGAGACTACAGAACCCAAGTCCAATAAACCTAGAGGCGATTCCACCTGCGCCCCAGACCACACCAGACTTCCTGCCGCTTGTTGGCAATAAGGATCGCCAAAACGATATTGCTGCACGGTAAGCTCTAGTTGGCCTTGCGCCGTTAGGGGAACAGGCATGGGTAACCAAGGAATGGCTTGCGCCGCAGGTAATGAAAGGAGGAAGTCTTCCACATATGGGCCACTTAACCCCATGCCAAGCACGCCTTTGCCACGCAGTTGCATGTTACTGCCACGCCCAAAACGAACATCGGCCTCCAATTGAGCCATCAGTAAAGCGGAGAGGTGCAAGTCCCAATTCAAATCACCAAGACTCATACCTTGCCAACGCACTTGAGTCGATTTACCTTGCCACAGCGTACCTTCAATCCCATTGATCTCTAAGCCTTCAGGCAGAGGTAATGGCTTGAGCACCACTTGTGCAGGCAAATGCACGATCACGCTGATCATCAAGACAGTGGAAAATAACAGACCATACCCAACGGCACGCTTCATGTTAGCCTCCACGTTTGAGTTGCAGGCGTTTCACTTCCACAACGCCATTGACTTTACCACGGTCAATATCAATCACATCCACACTCACCCCTTGACGCTCTTGCAAATAAGCAATCCATGAGACCAATTGCGAAAACGGTAGCGGTTGGATCCAGACCTGCATCATTTCACCGCGTGGTTGCACTCGGATCAGATCAATATTGAATTGACGAGTCGAATTGGTGATCACCTGATTAAGTGGTTGATTGCTTGGCGTATCACTGCCGCCTTGCGCACGTAACGTTACGATGTCGTTGGCGTTGTCACTTACCCAACTCAGCAGCTGTTTTTCGGTTTGTACTCGTGCTTGAGCTTGGGCAGTACGCTCACTCAAAGGTTGCCATATTCCCCAATAGGCGATAGCCAGCACCGTCAGCGCGCCCATCCCCATCACCATTTTCTGTTCACGCGGGGTGACACTTCGCCACCAAGCCTGCACAGGAGCCAATAATTCTTTCATCATTTCTCCTTACTTAGGCTTAACTACAAACACGCCAAACACTTGCTCACCATTTTTATTCAGCTGTCCCTGTTCAACGGAAAAATACTGCTCTAGCTGAGTGCGCGCCTGTTCAAAACTTTGGAAATCACGACTGGTCGCCTCTAGGCGAATCTCACTGCGGTTGCTATCAAATTTGATGCTTTGCAGCTGTAGATTGCCCCCTTTCAAAGCCTCAGGTAACGGGCTAATCCACTTCAAAACACTCCCAACACTGGCTCCCCCCGATAAACGCGCCATTTCATCACTCATCTGCCTTTTCAGGTAGGTAACAGTCGGGATTTTCTGTTTATCAGGGAAAATACTGCGGAAAATGCGCTCACTTTCCGCACGATAAGCATTGGCTTGAGCTTCATATTGAT
>JBOFIW010000482.1:0-2337 GCA_051650365.1 Vibrio sp.
GAATCGAGTTCGGCATATGCAAATATGCCGGATAGCGCTAGGATTCTGTTCAATCTAAAAGGAAAATTCTAGATGATGGAACGCTTTGATATTTCAGCACATGATGTGAAAAGTTTTGGTTTCACCACGCTTTTTTGCATCGTCATAGCCCTAACGACAATGACGCTTTGGGATGGCGATTTCTCCGAGCATATTGCGATCAGTCTAGGCTACGGTTATAGCGCATTCTTCTCGGCGCAATGTATTGCGCGGCGATGGCCTGAATTATCAAAACGCTTGGTGAATCTTATTGCATTAAGTTGCGCGGTGGTGCTGGGAACTTTAGGGGCGTATTTTTGGTTGCATGAATACCCAGGGTTTAATGATTTTTCAGCTTATAAGCCAATCATGGTGCTTGGTTTTATTTTCTCCGCCGTGTGCTTTTTGTATTTTTACTCCCATGAGCAGAAGTTATTGGCGCAAGGCGCGTTAGAAGCGGCACGTCGCCGCCAATCTGAGCAAGAAAAAGCCTTACTCCTTAGCCAACTGAAGCAGCTACAAAGTCAAATTGAGCCCCATTTTTTGTTTAACACGTTAGCCAATATTAACGCTCTGATCTCGGTCGAACCCTATAAAGCACAGCTGATGCTAGAAAAACTGACGGACTTAATGCGTGGCGCCATGCGGTTACGGCGTTCCCACACCAGTAATTTACGTGAAGAGATGCAGTTGATTGATGCCTATTTGGGTATTCAAAAAATTCGCTTAGGTGATCGCTTGGAATACACACTGCCCGATCTTGCCGAGTGGGGGAAATTAGGTATGCCTCCTATGTTGCTTCAGCCTTTGGTCGAAAATGCCGTGTCACATGGTATTGAGCCTAAAGCGGAGGGGGGGAATATCCGTATTCGTTTGGAGGTTGTCGAAGGGTGGTTTGAACTGTCGGTAGAAGACAATGGCATGGGGTTGAGCGATACCCCTAAAGGTAACGGTATTGCGTTACAAAACGTTCGCCAGCGTTTGTCGGGATTATTTGGTTATGAAGGCTTGCTCACCGTGGCTCAAAATTGCTTGGGCGGAGTAACCGCGACGATCCGTGTTCGGCTGCACCATCTGCAAGCCTTACAACCCGCCACGTATGGTGAATAGACAATTGATGAACGAGCAAACAAGGATGATGAATGCTACTTATACCGCGGTGATTGCGGATGATGAGCCGTTACTGCGTCATCATCTCAATAAAATGTTAGCGGACCTATGGCCTGCGCTTGAAATCGTCGCGAGTGCGGAAAATGGGGAGGTGGCACTACAGGCTATCGAACACTATCAACCGAATGTGGTTTTTTTGGATATTCGCATGCCTAAAATGAATGGACTCGAAGTGGCATGTAGTTTACTCAAACTGCCCAAGCCTCCGTTAGTGGTGTTTATTACAGCTTATGATGAGTATGCGTTGAGTGCCTTTGAAGCTAATGCGATTGATTATCTGCTTAAGCCCATTTCTCTATCACGCTTAATCCATTGCTGCGAAAAATTACAACAGCAACTGCAACGCACCACTCCAACAGCGGATTTGGCTCAGTTATTCTCTCAATTTGAACTGCTGACCCGTAATGCAAGACCAGATTACCAAGTTTGGCTTAAAGCTAGCAAAGGGGAGGATATTCACCTACTGGCTGTGAGTGACATTTTGTATGTGAAGGCAGAAGACAAGTACCTTTCTCTGTACAAAAACGATGGTGTACTAGCGCAAGAATATCTGCTTCGCACCTCGTTAAAAGAATTACTTTCCCAACTTGATCCCAACCAGTTTTGGCAAATTCACCGCTCTTTAGTCGTCAATGTCGCCAAGATCGATAAAGTAACTCGTGATTTGAATGGCAAAATGTGGGTACATATTGATCGTATTCAACTTCCTGTCAGCCGTGCCCTGCAACACCTGTTTAAAGTGAGATAACCCCCTGTTGGTTTTATTAGTGTGGCTTATGGCTCATTAATGCAAAATTTGTTTTGTTTATGGTGTTTCGAGTCATTCCACAATTGAGACGGCAACTATTTATCTTGCATATCAGTAGTTATTTAGTTATGCGTCGCGTATAACTAAAGCTGAAACTTTAGTTACATAATTATAATTACTTTCGATTAAAAAGTAGACCAACCACAAGTTATCGCGAGAAATGGGGGCAGTATGGAGTCTCAAGTTGTCACTCAACCTATCACTGTCATGAATATGACTGGGGATGTGATTGTTGTAAATGCACTAGGCCAAGCGCGAAGTGTGAATGTTGGGGACGTATTGCAAACGGGAGAAATCCTGATTACGGTGAACCAAGCACAAGTGACGTTGCAAACTGTGCA
>JBOFIW010000483.1:0-2177 GCA_051650365.1 Vibrio sp.
TCTCGCTTCGGCAAGCTATTTTATGCTTGTGATGCTTACCCTAAATGCAAATTTGCGCTCAACGCTAAGCCGATTGCTCAGACTTGTGCCATGTGTGGCTTTACGGTAATGGCTGAGAAAAAGAGCGCGGCAGGTATCCGTTATCAGTGCGCAAATCGTCAATGTGGGCATATTCAGGACAGTTAACCTCAGTTTTTGCCCATAGCATCAAAATTAAAGCCGCGTTAGACGCGGCTTTATTGCATTAGTGAGGTATGGATTAAGGTTGAATTTCCTTTGCTACTGCGTGTACGGCAGGAAAAGCCTTTTCATCTAACACGGTCGCTAATTGGCATAGTTTGCGTTGCAACTCACCACTGTAATCAGCGGTCACATTGATATGCCCCATCTTGCGTCCTGGGCGTTTGGCCTTGCCGTACCAATGTACGTGGCAGCCTTCCATCGCCAACACAGTGGAGGGGAGTTGGTCTTCACCAAGGATATTGATCATCGCGGTTTCACGAACCAGTTTGGTGCTACCCAGTGGCAAACCACATACCGCGCGTAAGTGATTTTCGAACTGGCAGGTTTCAGCACCTTGTTGAGTCCAGTGACCTGAATTGTGTACTCGTGGTGCGATTTCATTGACCAGCAACTTGCCTTGTACTTCAAAAAATTCCAACGCCAATACACCGACATAGTTAAGCTGCTCAGCCACCGCTTTAAACATCGCTTCTGCTTGGGTTTGCAGAGCCGGGGCATCAATCGCCGTCGAAAGGCTGAGTACTCCTTGGGTATGGACGTTTTCTGCTAAGGGATAAACCACCACGTCACCCGCTAAGTTGCGTGCACCAACCAACGAAACTTCGCGATCAAAAGCCACAAACTCTTCGGCCACAATCGCTTGTTCAGGATTTGCTTCTAGATACTGTGCTAATTCACTCCAGATATTATCGAGCTGAGCTTGTTCTTTTAAACGCCATTGACCTTTGCCGTCATAGCCACCGAGCGCACTTTTCAGCACCATAGGCAATCCAATTTCGGCGATTGCAGCGGTCAGATCATCTCGGCTGCGGATAATTGCATAACGTGCATTCGCCACTTGGGCGCGATCCAGCAAGGCTTTTTCTAAGCGACGATCTCCACCGGCTTTGATGGCTTCAGCGCTTGGGTAAAGTTTGCCACTGCGTGCACAGAGATCGAGGATTGGATGGGGAATGTGTTCAAACTCCGCGGTGATCACATCAGCTTGCTCAATCGCTTGCACCAATCCATGCCCAAGCACGGTTTGAGTTAAGGGATGAACAATGTTTTCGCTACCGACATCAAAGGCAATTGTCTCAATATTGAGTGGTGCTCCCGCTAGCGACATCATACGCGCCAGCTGACCAGCACCCAGAACTAAAACACGCATCCGTTACTCCTCCGCAGGATTTGGATTGTCTAACACGGACTGGGTTTGCTTGGCGCGGAAAGCCTCTACCTTGCTCATCACTTCTGGGTTGTGAATGCCGATGATTTGCGCGGCAAGTAATCCCGCATTCGCCGCACCTGCTTCTCCAATCGCTAAAGTACCCACCGCAATGCCTTTTGGCATCTGCACAATCGAGTATAAGGAGTCGAGGCCAGACAGAGCACGTGATTGAACGGGTACACCTAAAACAGGTAGGCTTGTAAACGCTGCCGTCATTCCCGGCAGATGCGCTGCACCGCCAGCACCGGCGATGATCACTTGTAAACCACGTTCTTTGGCGCTTGAGGCGTAATCGGCCAGCAGATGAGGAGTACGATGTGCCGAAACCACTTTGGTTTCATAAGCGACACCAAACTGGTCAAGCATTTCTGCTGCGTGTTTCATGGTTGGCCAGTCTGATTTGGAACCCATGATAATACCGACTGTCATCTCAAACTCCTTCAGTGTTAATAATTGGGTTGATAAACCCGTGTTGCGGCGCATTATACGGGGATTTTTATCTCAAGCAAACGTTTGCTTTTTGTTGGTAGTGAGAATAACTGGTCAATCGCCATACTATTCGTACACTGCTATTGAGTGATATATAGGAGTCAATAAAGTGGGCAATCTGCAACAAGCGGTTGATGTGCTGCAAAGTGGCGGTGTGATCGCTTATCCCACCGAAGGGGTATTTGGTTTAGGCTGTGATCCAGACAACCAAGCTGCGATGCTGCGTTTACTCGCG
>JBOFIW010000484.1:0-10221 GCA_051650365.1 Vibrio sp.
TTGTCACCAACTTTGATTTCATTGGTCGCCACTGCATCATTTTCATTGACCACTGGCACAATACCGTTTTCAACCAAAGCATTGATGGTGTCACGCGCATTGAGGAAACGTTCGCGATCATCAAGATCAGCGCGCGTCAGCAGCATTTGACCAATTTTGATACCGTAAATCGCAAACAGCGATTCCCATACTTGAATCAAACGACTTTGCCCAACTGCCGCCAGCAGTTGCTTGCTGGAGATCGCGTTGGGCAGCGCAGGGTAACCTAAGTGCTCACGGCCTGCCGCAATGGCACCCGAAGTCACGATCACTACTGAGTGACCCTGTTTTTTCAGTTCTGCACACTGGCGTGCTAGCTCAACCATATGAGCTCGATCCAGTGCAAGGGTACCACCGGTCAGAACACTGGTTCCCAGCTTCACAACAACCGTTTGTGGAGCCGTTACGCTTCGTTGATTTGTAGTCATGATTGCTTCTGTCGAGAAAAACTTTAAGAGACGATGTTTTAGCAATCCGCACTGCATTGCACAAGCAGAAAAAGGTGCAAAAGCACCTTTTTCTTTGGGTTAACGCTTGAACTGGGTCAATTAAGCAAAATCAGCAGACTCACTAGCAACACTTACGGTAATTTCGAAACGTTCACGTAACGTTTTCACTAACTTTTTGTGAAATTCAGCCTGAGTATGCTTCACTTCACTTTGTGCCGCTTCTGGGATACTTTCAATAACCCAATCCCCCGCTAGAGTGTAACGGCCGATATGGTAGCAGGCTGACATCTCTTGCCCAGTTTGAGTCAATTCCATCCACCACCCCCAAAACTCACGCTTCTCAGGCGATTTTTTATCGTTAACACAGGAGGCGAGACAATCAAATAGGTAGAATCGCTCATTACACTGCCCTTCACGTAAGTAAGGGCCAATGGCTTTCATGGTCGAAAGCAAACGGTAGTGGGTTGGGTTTTTGGTCATCTCTGACATAGCTCATCTCCATAAGCAGCAATAGGCATCGTTTCATGTTGTTATTGGGCGAAAAATTTACACCTTTTAATGCTTACTCTTGATGAGTTTTACGGAAATGTCACTTGCAAAGTTCATCTTCTAACCAGTTTATTGCCAAATCGAGGGATTGCTCATATCCCTGTGAAATGGTTTTACTTTTTACTTTCTTTGCTTGTCCACCATGGCTAAACAGTGCCACAAGTTGGTTGTCTGAATAAGGAGAAACAGGATCACCTTCTAGTCCCAACGCTAAAATTGGTGTTTTGGTTCTTCGGCCAGACATAAAACCTTGCACTTTCAGCGACCACGCCATCAATTGCCCAGCTAAACTGCGTACATCCACCACATTTTTACCTAAGCGAGACGCCAAAACATCGAGATACATTTTCGGCATTGCCGCCAATTTATTTGGCGAAGTAAAAATATCATGGATCGGCGCACCCAAAGCCACACAAGCTTTGACTTTCTCAGATTCTAAAAACGCAAGACGCGCCATCGCATTGCCACCAAAACGAAATCCAAGTAATCCAATACGGAAGTGATCCACCCAAGGCAGATCCGCTAACTGATTCAGCACAGCTTGATGCAAACAAGAAGAGTCTTCAGTCAGAGGCCATTGCGAGCTCGATCCAAGTGATGGCATATCAATCGTGAGCATAGCGATATCTCGCTTAGAGAAATAATCACGAAACAGACGCCACATATCGGTTTGCAAGCTGTCCAAACCAGCACTAACAATCACCACGGGTTTAGGGGAATCGGTATCTTTCAAATGCAAATAGCCAGCGATTTTTTTGTTTTGGTAGGAAAACTCCAAGCGTTTAACAACAAAACCCGTGAGTTTTGCGCCCTCTTGATAAGCATTATTCGCCAATACTTGCGCTTGGAGAGCCAAGTTATCGTTTTTGAGATGAGGGTAACCTGCGATGCTATAGCAAAGCGCTGCGGTGAACATTTCGTCCGCCGCCTCTTCGCCTTGACGTTCAGCCGCTTGCTTTTGGTGCAGCATGCCAACCCGAGTCCACTCATAAGTCCAGTTGCCACTGCGATAGCCCATCACTGTATCTAGCCACTCATCATGCGTTCGAGAATGGGTTGAAGAGGCAATCCGTGCGAGAACCTCTTCCTGCTCCACGGGATCGAGCCCCTGCCACACCCATTGCAAACGACGTAAATTGCGATACCAAGCAGAAGAGGATTGTTCACGTTGAGCGTCTAACAGCTCCAAACTGCTCGGCATATATTGGGTTAACGAAGATGTCTCTTTCGCTTGTTTGTGATTTTGAAACAGGGTCTCAGACAGGTTTTTGCTGATCGCTTCGGACATGGTAAGTCTCTATGCTGGCGTTACGCTAAGTTGGGCTAACAGTAGTAAAAAAAAATGACCCTTGAAAGGGTCATTTTCAAATTCTAAACAAAAAGACTACTTTTGCTTACGATTGACTGGCTCAACGTAGGACAACACCATGTCCCATGGTTGCTCAATCCAAGTGTCTTGAGGAATATCAACCACATATTCGTCAACCAAATCTTTACCTGCTGGTTTAGCACAAACAGTAACAAATTTAGCTTTAGGATACATTTCACGGATTTTACGTGCGGTATCGCCACTATCCACCAGATCATCAACGATCAAGAAACCTTCCCCATCATGCTCAGGCGCTTTCAGTACTGTCATATCACGCTGGTGATCGTGGTCATAGCTAGAGATACATACCGTATCAACATAACGAATACCCAACTCACGAGCGAGAATGGCAGCAGGAACTAAACCACCACGGCTGACACCTAAGATGCCTTTCCATTGTTCTGCTGGCATTTGACGTTGTGCAAGTTCACGGCAGTAATGCTGCATATTGTCCCAGGTGATAACGAATTTTTTGCTCATGTGATAAACCTAAATTGAATTTTTATAACTTCGTCTATTACGCAGCTGCAATGTATTTGATGACAAAAATCGCCGCCATGACCCAAACACTGAGAGAGACGCTACGTCCTTTACCACTGAAAAGTTTGATTGCTGCATAAGCAATGAAACCTAATGAGATACCTTCGGCAATCGAGAATGTCAGAGGCATCATCAAACAGGTAACAACAGTGGGTGCAGCTTCAGTCAGGTCACGCCAATCAATGCTAACTAAACCTGACATCATCAGAATAGCCACATAGAAAAGTGCACCAGCCGTTGCATAAGCTGGGATCATACCCGCTAGTGGCGAGAAGAATAATGCAAGAAGGAACAAAATGCCAACCACTACAGCTGTCAAACCAGTGCGTCCACCCACAGCCACACCAGAGACACTTTCAATATAAGAAGTTGTGTTAGATGTCCCCAACAAAGCGCCTACAGAAGTTGCCGTAGAGTCTGCTAAAAGAGCGCGGTTTAGGCGTGGAATTTTACCATCTTTTTCAATCAAGTCCGCTTTAGTCGCTACGCCAACCAAAGTGCCGGCTGTATCAAACAGGTCAACAAACAAGAAAGCAAACACCACGGAAATCATCCCCAGCTCAAATACCGAAGAGAAATCAAGTTGCATGAAAGTAGGTGCAAGACTTGGTGGCGCAGACATCACACCGCCCCACTGAACATCACCAAACGCCAAACCAAGGCCCGTTACCGCTAAAATAGCAATCATCACGGCCCCTTTCACGCCGCGATACACTAAACCAATAGTCAGGAAGAAACCGACAGCAGCTAACACCGCATGCAGTGAAGTGATAGCCCCTAACGAAACCAGTGTGGCAGGATTATCAACTACGATGCCCGCATTTTTTAATGCGATGAACGCCAAAAACAACCCAATACCTGCCGAGATCCCAGTACGTAAGGAATGAGGGATAGAGTTAATAATCCACTCACGGATTTTAAACAAGCTGAGCAGGATAAATAGCACGCCAGAGCAGAATACCGCTGCGAGTGCAACTTGCCATGTATGTCCCATGCCCAAGACCACACCGTAAGTAAAGAAGGCATTCAGCCCCATACCTGGCGCTTGAGCAATCGGATAGTTTGCGACAAAACCCATGATGAAACAGCCAATCGCCGCAGCTAAACAAGTCGCAACAAAAACAGCACCACGATCCATTCCAGCATCCGACAAAATCGCTGGGTTAACAAAAATGATGTAAGCCATCGTCAAAAAGGTGGTGACACCCGCGAGGACCTCCGTGCGCACATTCGTGCGATTTTCACTAAGTTTAAAAAGCTTTTCCAGCATGTTCGGATCCTTTAGTGGTAAAAAAGTAAACGGTTGCGTAAACGATTGGCGGCGATTATAAAGTTATCAAAAAACAAATTCCAGACACAATTCTGACTGTACTTGGGTTTTATCAGCAAAAATGGAAAAGGTCGGTGGATGAACAAGCAAATTAGCGAGATCCAACAAAATGTTGCGATCCGTTTCGAATGAATGGCATTTTGAGGAGAATAAAAAAACGCCACCTCAAGTGAGATGGCGGTGAATCATATCAACCAAATTGGTTGTCAATAAATTCTAATTAAGGGGTGAACAAAACTTGTTCGAAACGCAAAGATTGCGTATCAGTAGCCGAAGCTACGGGGGTATGCAAAGTTACCGGTGTACACAGCGTGTTGGTTCCAGAACATTACAGACGATAAACCTTTATTCATAACTATCACCATTAAAATCAAAACTGTTTACTTGATTTCTCGGTTCCTTGGAGGCGATAAATCGGACTCATCCTTTGAGCATTTTCTCTTCACTAGCGAAGTTGTACATAAATATACCACCAAGAAAATTAATTACAAGAAAAATGGTGATTAAAATCACAAAAATGCATTTATTTGATCTACGGCATGATATTGAGGTAATTAAATTACAGGACTATAAAATTAGATTACACATAAAGTGTATTGTGATGCATTCATTTCAAGTCACTTAAGTGACATCTACATGCCAAATCCTGTATTGAACTATCAGTAAAACCGGTTTTCCCAACACTTTTAGCCTACTCCCCTGCTTTGCACAGTGATATGCTGTGCTCCGAAAGTACCTACCTACTACAGGCGAATGCTCTACCATATTTCAGCGCTGTAGAGAGGATACACGGTAAAAATTACAGTAAGGAGTCATCTGTGTCTGAGTTCCAAACCGAAATCAGTAAGTTATCGTCAAATCCGATTTGGCCATTTTTTGCCACTATCTGTTCTATTCCGCACCCTTCAAAACATGAAGAGGCGTTAGCTCAATACATTATCAACTGGGCTAAAGAACAAGGGTTGGCCGTTCGTCGTGATGAGACTGGTAACGTTTTTATCAAAAAGCCAGCGACACTGGGTATGGAAAATCGTAAAGGTGTGGTACTTCAAGCGCACATTGATATGGTGCCGCAAAAAAATGAAGACACCGAGCATGACTTCACGAAAGATCCGATTCAAGCTTATATCGACGGTGAATGGGTTACTGCAAAAGGTACAACTCTAGGGGCTGATAACGGTATTGGTATGGCTTCTTGCCTTGCGGTTTTAGCGTCTAAAGATATTCAGCATGGTCCAATTGAAGTTCTGCTAACCATTGACGAAGAAGCGGGCATGACAGGCGCTTTTGGCCTGAAAGAAGGTTGGTTAGAAGGAGATATTCTCCTCAACACAGACTCAGAGCAGGAAGGTGAGGTTTACATGGGGTGTGCAGGCGGCGTGAACGCCGAATTTGCTTTCCCGATTGAACGTGAAACAATCCCTGCTGGTTATGTGGGCCGTCAGTTGATCTTAAAAGGTTTGAAAGGCGGCCACTCAGGTTGTGATATTCACACAGGCCGTGGTAACGCCAATAAATTAATCGCACGTTTTCTAGCTGGGCATGCGAAAGAGCTGGAACTACGCCTAATCGAATTCCGTGGCGGCAGCCTACGTAACGCGATCCCGCGTGAAGCCTTTGTTACCGTAGCTCTGCCTGAACATCGCGCCGCCGAATTAGAAACGCTGTACAACTACTACACTGAGTTACTCAAAGCAGAACTTGGCAAAGTCGAAACCAACTTGGTGACTTTCCTCGAAGCCAAAGAACTTCATGCTGAAATGCTCACTGCACAAACTCAACAGCGCTTTATTGCCGCACTCAACGCCTGTCCAAATGGCGTGATCCGCATGAGTGATGATATTTCAGGTGTGGTAGAAACCTCTCTGAACGTAGGTGTGATCACGACCGAAGCGGCGCAAATCAAAGTGCTGTGCTTAATTCGCTCATTGATGGATTCAGGTCGTCACCAAGTGGAAGGCATGTTGAAATCGGTCGCAGAGCTTGCAGGCGCTGAGCTTGAGCTTTCTGGAGCCTATCCGGGCTGGAAACCAGACGCAGACTCAGAAATCATGCATATTTTCCGTGATATGTATGAGGGCATTTACGGCCACAAACCCAACATTATGGTGATCCATGCCGGTCTTGAGTGTGGACTGTTTAAAAAACCTTATCCCAATATGGATATGGTTTCCTTCGGTCCAACCATCAAATTCCCACATTCACCGGATGAAAAAGTAAAAATTGATACCGTCGATCTTTACTGGCAACAAATGGTGGCATTGTTAGCAAACATTCCAGCAAAAGCCTAATCCTTAAAAAGCCGAGTTCAATGACTCGGCTTTTTTTTGTATCAATTTTTTTTGTCGAAAAGGAAAATTTAATTCATTAGCTTGAATTTAAGGTTGGCTGCTAGAGTTCGCCCCCTTGAAGTTCCCAGAGTTATTCACCAAACTCTCTTCAAGCGACAACATGCAAAATGCAGGTTGTTTCGAGGGTGCTGCTTGTCCTTAGCGGTATCTGAAATTCTCAAACTAATGAAATTGCGATGAAAGAAAAAATGATTGTCGGATGGCGCGAGGAACTCAGCCTTCCAGGGTTAGGTATTAAACGCATTAAAGCGAAAATTGATACCGGAGCCCGAACGTCTTGCTTGCACGCGTTCAAGGTAGAGAGCTTTACTAAGGAAGGAGCTCCATGGATTCGTTTTTGGATCCACCCGATGCAAAAGAATGATGAACTAGTGAATGAATGTGAAGCTGCTGTGATTGACGAACGTGTCGTTCGTGATTCCGGTGGTCACGAAGAAACACGCTACGTCATTCGATCGGAACTTAGCTTTGGCGGCCAATCTTGGCCAATTGAGATCACCTTGACCAATCGAGAAAACATGGCATTTCGTATGCTATTAGGTCGCACCGCCATGCATCATCGAATCATGGTTGATCCAACAAAATCTTTTTTAATCCCTTTCGAGGAGCCGAGTAAATGAAAATTGGTATTCTGTCGCGTAACGCTTCGCTGTATTCAACCAAGCGTTTGATAGAAGCGTGCAAACAGCGAGGCCATGAGGTTCGTGTCATTGATGCCTTGCGCTGCTACATGAATATCAACTCCGATAAACCGGAAATTCATTACAAAGGTGAAGAGTTAGCGGGTTTTGATGCGATCATTCCACGCATTGGCGCCTCGGTTACCTTTTATGGTACGGCTGTATTACGCCAATTTGAAATGATGGGCGTTTACCCTGCAAATGAGTCAGTCGCAATCACTCGTTCGCGTGACAAACTGCGCTCTATGCAGTTACTGTCTCGCCGCGGTATTGGTATGCCAATCACCGGTTTTGCAAGTAAGCCTGATGATGTGAAAGACCTGCTCGATATGGTAGGAGGGGCTCCTGTGGTTATCAAACTACTGGAAGGCACTCAGGGTATCGGTGTTGTACTTGCCGAAACCCGCACCGCAGCAGAAAGCGTGATTGAAGCCTTTATGGGACTGAAAGCCAACATCATGGTGCAAGAGTACATAAAAGAAGCGGACGGTGCGGATATTCGCTGTTTCGTGATTGGCGATAAAGTGATTGCTGCAATGAAGCGCCAAGGTGCCGATGGGGAGTTCCGCTCTAACCTGCACCGTGGTGGCACTGCATCTCTAGTTAAAATCACACCACAAGAGCGTAAAACTGCGATTGACGCTGCGAAAATCATGGGGTTGAATGTGGCGGGGGTTGATCTGCTTCGTTCCGCTCGCGGCCCACTGGTCATGGAAGTTAACTCATCTCCAGGCTTAGAAGGTATTGAAGCGGCAACAGGCAAAGACATCGCCGGCATGATTGTGGAATTCATTGAGAAAAATGCAGCCAGTAAAAGGACTAAAACACGTGGCAAAGGCTAAAAAGCACAGCGACTTTTTATTTTTGGGGGAAACCATTCCCCCTTCATCTCGGCGAGTAATCGAGCTCGAAGCCGCCAAACTGTATACCGACTCTCCTCTTTCCATACCAATAGAAGTCGTTCATGGCTCAGCTCCTGGCCCAGTATTGATGATCAACGCTGCCATTCATGGTGATGAGCTCAACGGTGTGGAGATTATTCGCCAACTACTTAACACTCTCGATGAGAAGAAACTCAAAGGCACACTGATTGCCGTCCCTATCGTTAACGTGTTCGGCTTTATTCACAAATCCCGCTATTTACCCGATCGCCGTGACTTGAATCGCTGCTTTCCTGGCAGTGAGAAAGGCTCATTGGCCTCACGCATGGCCCACACTTTCTTCTCACAAGTCGCCAAGCGTTGTGGTTACATTCTCGATTTACACACAGGTGCGATTCATCGGACTAATTTACCGCAAATTCGGGCCGATCTAAGCAATATTGAAACCCTACGTATCGCACAAGCATTTGCTACTCCCGTCATCATAGATTCACCATTGAGAGATGGCTCGCTACGCAGCGAAGCCGAAAAACAGCAGATCCCAGTATTAACTTATGAAGCAGGTGAAGCACTGCGTTTTGATCCGATTGCCATCAATGCGGGCATTATTGGTATCAAGCGCGTCATGCAAGCAATCGGTATGCTACGCTCTAGTCGAAAGCCTTCTCCCGCCTCAATCATCGCCAAATCCACTAGCTGGCTACGCGCTGAAGCGGACGGCATTTTACGTACTCTCGTTTCCCTTGGAGATAAAGTCGAAAAAGACCAAGTGCTGGCTTACATCAACTCTCCACTCGGCAAGTTGGAAGTTGAAATACGTGCCAATAAAAGTGGCATTGTTATCGGTCAACAGACTTTGCCTCTGGTCAATGAGGGGGATGCGGTATTCCATCTTGCTTACTTCCATCAAGATGATGATCACATCGAGCAAGTCGTTGAAGAATTTATCGGAGAGTTAACCGAGGCAGACTTAGAGCCATTAACCACCGGACATATTGTCACACTCTAAATACGGTCATGCAGAAGTAATAAAGCCCTCAATGAGGGCTTTATTACTATGAGTGCAGCTTAACCAAACGAAGCCCAGATAACCGTCGCCACCAAAATGGGACAGACAAACTTCACATACCAAGGCCAGATTTTACCAAACAGGCTCTGTTGTAATTCAGGAAACCCAGCTTGCAGTTCTTTCATTTTATTATCTCGATGCCATACCCAGCCACCAAACAGGCAGAACATTAAGGCTGCGGTAGGTTGCAAATATTGTGTAGCTAGCGTTGCCACCAAACCAAATAAAGCACCAAAGTTGTAAACAATCACGATACTCACTAATGCAATCAAGCTACCCAACACCCAACTGGTTGGCGTGCGGTGCGTATTGAAACGCTCACCAACTAAAGCCACAGAACATTCAAGCATGGAGATAGAAGAGGTCAATGCTGCGATAGTAAGCAGAAGGAAAAATACCATGGCAAAGATCTGCCCAAGTATGCCTAAACTATCAAACATCAGGGGTAACACAGTAAACACTAAGGTATCAGAGCTTAGTAAAGAACCATCCTGAGCATAAATTTGTACCCCTTTGTTCATGGCCACAAACATAGCAGGCAACACTACCAAACCCGCAATAAAAGCCACTGCGGTATCAACCAAAGTCACACTCATCGCCATTTTAGGCAAGTTCTCTTTCTTACTCAGATAAGAACCGTAAATCAGCATTGAACAGCCACCAATGGTTAATGAGAAGAATCCCTGCCCCATCGCCGCTAAGATCAGTTTGCGATCCCACACTTTTTCAAAATCAGGAATTAGATAATGCTTCAATCCGTCCAGTGCACCTTGCTGAGTCATGATGTAAATAAATAGCACCGCAAATAGTACAAACAGTGCAGGCATCAGTCTGGTTGACCAGCGCTCAATCCCTTTTTTTACGCCACCCTGCACGATCAAAATGGTTAGCACATAAAAAATTACTGTACCGAACAGGTTACGCTCAACACTAAAACCTTTAAGCCAAGCACTGGCTGTTGCGA
>JBOFIW010000485.1:0-1396 GCA_051650365.1 Vibrio sp.
AACCCAGCCTATACGTTCATGAAGAACAAGCGGCGATTCGTCACCTGATGCGCGTGGCTTGCGGTTTGGACTCCTTAGTGCTGGGTGAACCACAGATTTTAGGGCAGGTGAAACAAGCCTACGCAGAAGCACGAGAAAATCATGCCGTTAATCCTGCGACTGAAAAGCTGTTCCAAAAAACCTTTTCAGTGGCAAAGCGAGTGCGGACAGAAACTGAAATCGGTGGCAGCGCTGTTTCTGTGGCTTATGCAGCATGCACGTTAGCAAAACACATTTTTGAATCACTGGCCGAGGCAACTGTGCTCTTGGTTGGCGCGGGTGAAACCATTGAATTGGTGGCAAAACATCTGGCTGGACATCATTGCAAGCGGATGATTGTGGCTAACCGTACGCGAGAGCGAGCTTTGAGCCTTGCCCAGCAATTTGGTGCTGAAGTTATCGCTCTTAATGAAATTCCAGATTATCTTGCGCAGGCGGATATTGTGATCAGTTCTACTGCCAGCCCATTGCCGATTATCGGTAAAGGTATGGTCGAAACCGCGTTGAAAGCGCGCCGCCATCAGCCGATGTTGTTGGTGGATATCGCTGTGCCGCGCGATATTGAGCCGCAAGTGGGTAAGCTCAACGATGCTTACCTCTACTCAGTGGACGATTTGCAGTCGATCGTCGATAGCAATATCGAGCAGCGTAAAGTAGAAGCGATTCAGGCGGAAGCGATTGTCAGTGAAGAAAGCGCCACTTTTATGAGTTGGATGCGTTCATTGCAAGCGGTGGATAGCATTCGTGATTACCGTAGGCAAGCCAATGAAACTCGTGAAGACCTGCTGAGTAAGAGCTTACAAACTTTAGCGGCAGGCGGTGACCCTGAAAAACTGCTTATCGAGTTAAGCAACAAGCTGACCAACAAACTAATTCACACCCCAACCCGAGCGCTGCAAACAGCGGCGGAACAAGGGGAACCGGCTAAATTGGCCGTGATCAGACAAAGTTTGGGTCTTGACGACTTAAACTAAATCTCAACTTAGAGTTTAAAGAAAACTATGAAAGCGTCGATTTTAAGCAAGCTTGAATCCCTTGTTGAGCGCTACGAAGAGGTGCAACACCTCCTTGGCGATCCAGCAGTTATTGGTGATCAAAATAAATTCCGTGCTCTGTCCAAAGAGTATTCGCAGTTGGAAGAGATCACTCAGTGTTTCCAAGCGTATCAGCAAGCCAAAGAAGATCTGGTTGCGGCTGAAGAGATGGCGCAGGAAGATGACGCTGAAATGCGTGAAATGGCGCAAGATGAAATCAAAGCGGCGAAAGAGGCGATTGAGCGTTTAACTGATGAGCTGCAAATCCTTTTGCTGCCAAAAGATCCGAATGATGATCGCAACTGTTTCTTGGAAATTCGTGC
>JBOFIW010000486.1:0-2788 GCA_051650365.1 Vibrio sp.
CAAGTGCCACAAGTGAAACTCTTGAGTGCTCGCTACTCAAGAGCGCACTTGTCGGGTCGTTATCAATCGCATCAGCGTGGTCGTGGTCTGAACTTTGAGGAGCTTCGCCATTACCAACTGGGGGATGATATTCGCCAAATGGACTGGAAAGTCACTCAGCGTACAGGGAAACCCCATGTGCGCAGCTACACCGAAGAGAAAGACCACCAAGTGATCGTCTGCGTCGACCAGAGAAGCTCGATGTATTTCGGTTCAGTCCGCTATATGAAATCCGTCGTAGCGGCAGAAATCGCTGCCTTGGTGAGCTGGCTTGCTCTTGCCAACAACGACCGAGTAGGCTTTTTGATCTCCGATACCCAAGCACTCCGCTGGTCATCAGCCAAACGGGGAAACGCGAACTTCCTGATGGGGCTAAGCCAGTTGGTTTCAGCAAATCAAGCTCTTAGCGCAGCAAGTCAAGATAGCGAAAGCGTGGGATTTCGCTTATGGATGGAAAAACTCAGCCAGCGCAGGTTAAAAGCCGCTACCTTGGTGATTATCAGCGATTTTTCCGATGCGGATAACCAGTCACTCAAGCAGCTCAAATACCTACAGCAGCACAACGATGTGCTGTCGATTTTCATCTCCGATCCTTTGGAAATTAACCTGCCTGAACAGCAGCTCAATTCCACTTGGGTAGTGGGCGATGGGCGATACCAACTCGCACTGCAAAAAGGCCGACAAACGACCGAAGTCAACAAGCTGCTACACGCTCGTTACGTTGAGAAACAAACTCATCTCAAAAGCCTGATGGCCGCACAGAAAATGCCGTTTATTGAAATCAACACTCAAGGCGATCACTTGGTGCAGTTAGCTCAGACGCTGAGGGGGATTCAATGAATCCAACGCCGCCAAGCAGTTACATGCTGCGTGAATTGAAGGACGTTCCCCTCCCCGATACGGCCAGCGGGTGGCCACAAACCCTTGGCTGGCAACTGTTGTTACTGCTCGTCGTGCTTCTTGCGTTTTTTTTCATTTATAAAAAAGCGAAGTTTTGGTGGCATAACCGTTATCGCCGAGAAGCGCTGGATGCTTTGCTGCGCTTATCCCCCAACGATGCATTGTGGCCGCGTAAGATATTCAAAATTGTGAAAGCCGTGATGGTGTATCTTGACCCTAAAAATGCCGCGATTTATGGCCAGCCACTCCTGAACCAAATGGATCGCTATCGCCAAGGCGGTTCGAATATTGCGAAAAACGCACACTTTACGCAGTGGGTCGTTTGGCTGGAAAATCCTCAATCGCCGACTCCGGATTTTGCCGTACTGAGCAAAGAGATCAACGCGTGGCTGACACACCACCAATTGCCGGAGAAAGCAAAATGACACAGCTTGAGTTTGCTTATCCTTGGGCTTTTGCTTTGCTTCCTTTGCCGTTATTGGTCTATTGGTTGGTTCCAGCTTATCGGAGCCGCGAAAATGCCATCAAGGTGCCTTTCTTCACTCAAATCCTTGAAGCGCTCAATGAGACGCCCAAAGTGGCAGCTGGCTTACTCAATGCGAGTCATTGGCAGCACATTGCCCTGATTGTGTCATGGCTGCTGATTGTTACTGCACTGGCCAAGCCCAGCGTATTAGGTGAAGTGCAAACCAGAGAGGCATTCGGACGTGATGTACTCATGGTGGTCGATCTTTCTGGCTCAATGGAAGAGAAGGATTTTGCCACTGAATCAAGTGAGCAATTATCGCGTTTGACTGCTGCTAAAAAAGTGCTGCGCGATTTTGTCACTCAACGCCAAGGCGATCGATTTGGCCTGATTCTGTTTGGCGATGCGGCTTTCATCCAGACCCCTTTCACTGCGGATCAAGATGTATGGCTCAATTTATTGGATGAAGCAGAAACGGGCATGGCGGGACAAAGCACCAACTTGGGTGATGCCATCGGTTTAGGCATCAAGGTGTTTGAACAAAGCCCCTCAACTTCTCAAGATCAAATCATGCTCGTGTTGACCGATGGAAATGACACTGGCAGCTTCGTTTCCCCCGTTGATGCCGCCAAAATCGCGGCAGCAAAAGGCATTCGTATTTATGTGATTGCGATGGGCGACCCAGAAAACGTTGGTGAACAACCGTTGGATATGGATGTAGTGAGCCGCGTTTCATCCCTTACCCAAGCGCGATCTTTTGTCGCTATTGATCAGTCGCAGTTAAATGAGGCATATCAGATCATTGACCAGCTTGAACCGCAAAAATACCGCAGCGAATCTTATCGCCCAAAACTAAGCCTACATCACTACCTGATTGCGATGGTACTGGTGTTACACCTTGTGCTCTTTAGCTGGATGACATTGCAGCAGCTCCGAAATAAAAAGGAGACGCAAAATGAATAGTTGGCAGATGGAGTTTCAATTGTTGTCGCAGTTTCATTTTCTGCGCCCCGCTTGGTTATTGGCACTGATCCCACTGCTCATCATTTTCTATCTGCGTTGGAAAAGAGACGAGGGTGGACAGCAACTCTCTTTCTTCCCAGAGCATCTACGCCAAGCTTTGACTCTCAATCAGGGGGGGTGGAGTAAGCAATTACCACTCAAAATGCTGATTGTGGTAGTGGTGATGACGGTAATTATTTGTGCTGGCCCCGCTTGGCAGCGAGAAGCTTCGCCTTTTGGCGAAGACAGCGCTTCCCTGATGGTACTGCTGGACAGTAGCGAATCAATGCAGCAAAAAGACATCGCACCCGATCGACTGACCCGCAGCAAACAGAAAATCCTCGATTTAACCGAGGCGCGCAAAGGTGGCAAAACGGGGCT
>JBOFIW010000487.1:0-2864 GCA_051650365.1 Vibrio sp.
GTAATTCGCGAAACGCTGATCCGAGCCGCTGAACGCACTGGCGTGATGTGTACCTTCGTGGCGAACCACTTAATCCCACTACCAAAACGCGACAATATTCGCGCGCTGCAAGTCTCTTCTGGGTTTGATATTGCCGATAGCGAAATCGTAAGACGCACTGAAGCGGGTGATTTGGTGATCACCGCGGATATTCCCCTCGCCGATGAAGTGATCAGCAAAGGCGGTTTGGCGCTTAATCCACGTGGTGAGCTGTACACCAAAGAGACCATCAAAGCGCGCCTGAATATTCGCGATTTTATGGATACCATGCGCGCCAGCGGTATTCAAACTGGTGGTCCTGCCGCGCTTTCGCAGACCGAACGTCGTGAATTTGCCAATCATCTGGATCGGATTTTGGCTAAGCGTTCCGCTTAATCCCCTCACAGCCCGAAACCATGCGCGATAAAAAAAGCCTGCGATATTCGCAGGCTTTTTCGTATTCAGAGAAAACTCTATGGTGTGTAGTACGTGGCTGCGCCAGGGCCAACTGGCAGGCCTAACACAAATACCCACACGTAGAACAGTAAGCTCCAGCCCACCATAAACACCACTGAATATGGCAACATGGTTGCGATCAGTGTACCGATACCGAGGTTTTTCATATAGCGGGTAGCTACCGCTAAAATTAAACCGAAATAGCTCATCATCGGAGTGATGATGTTAGTGACCGAGTCACCGATACGGTATGCAGCTTGAATCACTTCAGGGGCATAGCCAACCAACATCAGCATAGGTACGAAAATTGGCGCAGTGACTGCCCATTGTGCTGACGCAGAACCAATCATCAGGTTGATGTAACCACACATCAAAATGAAGGCAAAGAACAGCATTGGTCCCGTTAAGCCAATGTCTTTCAGGAAGTCGGCACCTAATACCGCCAGCACTTGACCAAACTTAGTCCAGTTAAAGAAGGCGACAAACTGCGAAGCAAAAAACACCAACACAATGTACACCCCCATGGAAGACATGGATTTGGACATCGCATCAATCACATCGCGATCGGTTTTCATCGTGCCTACCACGCGGCCATACACATAACCAGGGATAGCAAAAAATACGAAAATAAACGCTACGATGCTCTTTAAGAACGGCGAGCCTGAAACTTGGCCATCAGCACCACGCAAAATGCCATCCGCCGGTACAATCGTCCACGCCAATAGTGCACTCACCACCAGCACAGCAATCCCCGCATACGCTAGCGCTTTTTTCTCCAGGATCGTCAACACACCCATTTTGTCTTGGCTAAGATCATCACTGGCTTCTGCAACATCGTATTTGCCGAGTTTAGGCTCAACAATTTTTTCAGTCACAATTGCACCTAAAATCGCAATTAAAAAGGTAGATGCAGCCATGAAATACCAGTTAACTTCAGGGCCTACGCTGTAAGTAGGGTCAATCATACGTGCTGCTGTTTCGGTAATACCTGACAGCAGAGGATCCACCGTACCAATCAGCAAATTAGCTGAATAACCACCGGAAACACCCGCAAACGCAGCAGCTAGGCCCGCTAATGGGTGGCGACCTAACGAATGGAATAGCATAGCAGCGAGTGGAATGAGCACCACATAACCTAATTCAGACGCAGTGTTGGAGATGATACCAGCAAACACTACAGTGACAGTTACCATGCGCTGTGAAGCCCCCATCACCAAACCTCGCATCGCAGCTGAGAGTAGACCTGAATGTTCAGCAATCGCCACACCCAGCATAGCAACTAACACCGTGCCTAGCGGCGCAAAGCCAACAAAGTTCTTCACTAAGTTGGTCACGATCAGTTCCAGACCGTCCGCATTTAACAAGCTGACAACGTAGATCATGCCATCTGCAGAGCGGCCTTTCGCACCTTCTGGACGTGGGTCAACCACCGAGAG
Organism: Vibrio sp.; assembly: GCA_051650365.1. Taxonomy (GTDB): domain Bacteria; phylum Pseudomonadota; class Gammaproteobacteria; order Enterobacterales; family Vibrionaceae; genus Vibrio. The sequence goes on from JBOFIW010000487.1 coordinate 1,911, forward strand.
TTCGAAGTATCCTGCGATACCCGAAGCAACCAGTAGTACAACACAGAAAATGGCAAATAAAGTAATCGGATGGGGTAATAGATTCCCCAAATATTCGACACCATCGAGAAAACGGGTAATTAAAGGTTTCTTAGGTGCGTTTTGATTTATTGAAGCAGATGAACTCATCTGTTCCCTCCTTGTCTTGATTCCTATGCATTTGTGACAAAAATGTCAAAAGCGCGGGAAGGGTACTCGACAAGAAAGGTAAATTAAAAAGCAAAGATGTTACAAAATCTATCTGAACGAACAACATTTACCCAAAGTTAAAAGAATAACCAGATGATCATGACGACAAACAAGCATCTGGTTAGAAAAATATCTCGCTATGAATCGTTTATCCAACAATCAATTAACGCTGAACTGCTTTAAAACGAGGGTTAGATTTGCAGATAACGTACAAACGGCCACGGCGTTTGACAATTTGGCAATCTGGATGGCGATTTTTTGCGCTTTTTAGTGAACTGAGCACTTTCATTTGGATTCCTTAGCAAACTGGCCAAAACGACGAGCAAAGTTAGCAACGCGACCTTCTTTCTGCACCACGCGCTGTTTACCGGTATAAAACGGATGAGACTTCGAAGAAACCTCAATAGTGATATAAGAGTAGGACTTACCTTCCCACTCAATGGTGCGATCGGTTTGCAAAGTAGAACCGACCACAAAGTAGTGATCTACGGTCGTATCGTGGAACACCACTTTACGATAATCAGGATGAATGCCTGCTTTCATTTTAAAACCCAACCTCAATTGTTATGTTATAACATATTAATTAGTAATTATTCTCAAGGTGATTTGCAAGCGATTTTTACGCCTAGCTATGCTACTTTTGCGCTCTCAATACCCATACTCACAGATAAAAAACATGTATCCCATTGAACCTGTTGCCATTATTGAAAGTCCGTACCAAGAAAA
>JBOFIW010000488.1:0-3673 GCA_051650365.1 Vibrio sp.
GAGGGGTAGACTTGAGCAAATTTCCTTTTTTAGCTTTCATTTTCTTCTCTATACGTAGGTAAAAATAAGCCCTTAGGCCTCTTGGGCGTTTGGGGCTGATTGAAATGCCACTCACCTTTGGAGTGAGTGACAAAAAAGTTGAGCTTAAGCGACCAATTTCTTCGCGATGGCGCTAGGCGATAGCCAATCAATCATTCCTTTTCCGGAGTCGACCTCGAAAATAGTTTGTCCCGCAAGGCGATTGATGATGCGTGCACTGCGCCACGCCATAAGGCTAAGCTGCGGCTCGGCAATCCCGTGGCTATGCATCCCCGCATTCACGGCGAAGATCTTGTTACGCTGTTGTCCTTCCCACTTCAGCTCAAAATCTGGTGTCATTTGGTAGCGGTTGTGCTCATCAAGATCGAGCAGCGGTAGAATGGTGTTCAAACAGGCGGGATTGGGTGCTTCAAAGCCCGTTGCTAGAATGACAATGTCTGTTTCGTACGTTTCTAAACACTGCCCCAGTGCATTGCTGGCGGTCAGTTTGAAGTTGCTACCTTGGGTACTCATTTGAGTTAAGGTGCGGTGTGGTAGCAGCCTTACCCATTTGTCTTCCTTGAGTACATCGAATCGGTGGTAAAGCTCTTGGTAAATGGTTAATAAGGCTTTTTGTGTGATTCCATCAGAGGTCAGTTTCTGGTTTGCCACTTCTTTACGTTTGACGCTTGGTGACAAATGAACGAAGGCATCCACGTAATCGGGCGCGAAAAATTCATTGGTAAACGCGGCTTCATCGAGCGGCTGATAGTTGGCACGGCGAGATAGCCAGTCGAGTGACTTAGGCTTGCCCCATTTATGCTGTAATGCGTTGATGAAAATATCTGCGCCGCTTTGCCCGCCACCGATGATCAGCACTCGTTTACCCGTGAGGTTTCGCTCTTGCAGCCCCACGTCCGCGGCGTGGAACACGCGCTCACCAAGGTGCGCTTTAGCGCATTCAGGTACGGAAGGAACCTTGCCTGTGCCAATGCAGAGATTTTTCGCTTGGTAGGTGCCTTGGTTGGTGTGCAGCGTGAATGCCTCACCGGTGTATTCCACCTGTTCAACTCGGGTTGAAAACTGAACGTTATCCAACTGATGAGCCACCCAAGCGAGGTAGTCTGAAAACTCGTGACGGCTGATGCATTTGAGCTCAGCAGACAAGAAACGATAAAACTTTTTGTTCTTCACCAGATAAGAGATGAAGGAGTAGCGACTTTCTGGATTCACCGCGCTCACCAAGTCCTTCAAAAACATGGTTTGCATGTGGGTGTTATCAAGCAGTAATCCCGGGTGCCAAGAAAAATGGTCACGGCTTTCAAAAAAGCGTGCGGAAATTTGCGGTTTGTCCGCCAGTAGGGCAGCAATGCTAAGGTTAAATGGACCGACGCCGACACCGGCGAAATCAAGTTTGGCGTTGTTAGTGTGTTCCATAAGAGCAATCCTTTTCTTTGGGTAATGTCGGCTTCGTTAACACTAAAATTATGGTTATGTGGTTAGTTAGCCTTGGTGTTCCAGTGCTTTGGTCAATGGGTTGTTGAGCATGTCATCCATGTCAGGCAGCATCCTTGATGCGCTGGCATCTGTACTATGGCGAAACTTGGCTAAGTTCAGCCCGATGCGTAAAATTCTCGGCTTAAACAGATCAAACTGTTCAAACCTCGGTTGGTACTCTTGATGGGCGGCCATGTAAGCTTTCAGTCGGTCACCGAGCAGGCGGTAAAACTGTGGTTCGGAGAGGCCCAATTTGGCCACCAAGGGTGAAATAAAACGTAACGTGGTAACAAAATGTCCGGTTTGTAAATCATGAATAATCAGGTGCTCGGGCAAGCGAACAGTGACTTTTTTCACGCTGTCAGCCAGTGATACTTGTTCTGGATAGTCGCTGCTGACTAAGCGCATATCGCCTTGGAAATCCTTGAGCAGAATGCGTTTCGGGGCGTGGTTCTCCAGCACTAAAGTGACGTTCTGCCCATGCGCAATCAGCGAGACACCGTATTTACACAGCAGGTGGTAATAGGGGATGACCACCGCATCAAACAGTTTGCTGAGCCAAGCTTCGAGCGTTAACCCAGAGGCTTGGACGTATTCCGCAATCAGTGGTTGACCTTGATTGTCACTTTCCATCAGTGCCGCCATTAAGATGGCGCGTTCACCGGCTTTTAATTTGGAAGCCGCCGATTCACGCCAAATCACACCGAGCAGTTCGTGGTAGCGGTATGGAGCATTAGGCAGCAGAGCGTAGTCCGCTTGGGCGGCGAAGGCGGCTGCGGGTTCTTGCAACACTTCGGCTTGTTTCGCGATAAGCAGGGGGTCGGATTTAAAGACCTGATCGATCCAGTCAGAAGCCGTAGGGCCGGCCAAAATGTAGCGCCCCGGGATCCCTCGGTAGCAGGAGGTATTCATTACCGTGAGCGGCAATTTGATGTCGTAACTCGCAGGACGAGTGACATTGCTTAATGTACGCAATGACAGTTGGGGCAAGAATTGATCGCCAAACTCGCCTAAATACACCAACTGCTTAGTCGCGATTTCACGTACAAACAGCAGGGCAAGTTTATTGCTCCACTGCCAAGGGTGAACCGGAACATAACGATAATCGTGAAGTTCAAGCTGATAGGAAGCCAACAAACTGTCCATCTGCTTGATTTCATCGGGCGAGATGGCGCTTTGCAGTAAGGCTTGCCATGTGACTTCGTCGTTGGTGGCGAGCTGCAAAATCGAGTGATGAACCGCGACCCAACCCAGTTGGAAAACGCGTTCCGCTTCTGGTGCATACCGCTTTAAATCATCACTGCCCCAACCGCGGCGGCCTTTGTTGAACACAAATTTCGGATGTCCATCAAAGTAGGTTTGCTGTTGCTCGCATGGCAACATGGCCAGATCTCGCGCCGTCATAGCTTGCTTACGCTGCATCAGCTTGCAATCACCGAGTAAAGTGGCATTGAGATCTTCGAGGTGTTCTGCGAAGGCGTCATCCGGCATTTTGAGCAGAGGTTGTAGATCGCGCATCAATAGCGCGGCGGAAATCGGCTGCTCCGCCTCGATGTCGGCATGGCGAGTAATGGAAGTCGGGTCAATCATGATCTGCCCCCAAATATTCTCTTCGCCAGCAAAGTAATAACGTGTGCCATTTTCTAAGTTGAGCTGATAACCCTGTGCGGTTGGCTCAAATTGAAACGCTTGCTCATAAGCGAATTCACTGAGGATTTTGCCCACCATCTTCTGATTGGCGACTGCCCAGTAACGATGTAGCGCTAACTGTTCCATTACCACCGCTCCGCAAAAAACTGTTCACGGGTCAGCATCAGCAGGGCCGAACGTTTATGGGGGAAGTTGAACTCAAAACACTTGCGGTAACCCAGTGGCAAGATGCGATTAAATAAGCGTTCATTGTCAGAACGAGGCTCAAGCACAACGCGGTTGGTACGAACATCGTCAATAAACAAGTAGTGGCTGATGGCGCGCATCCAAGCGTTGAAAAATTTAGGGCCGCGGAAGGCTTGCTCGCCAACGAGCAAATGGATGCCACGGTCATAATTCTCTACCGCGTAGTACGGGCTGAGTCGATCTTCGGCAACCCAATAGGCTTCCACATAACCAAATGGTTCACCGTTAAATTCGCCAATCAGCGGAATGATGTGTGGATCAG
>JBOFIW010000489.1:0-5701 GCA_051650365.1 Vibrio sp.
CCGCAATCTTTAGCGGAGATTCATCAGCAATCCATCGCTTCTGGTAAGGCAGCAGCACATCTTGTTCGCGGAATTCATAGTTCATTTACGCGATCCCCAAGATTTGGTTTTTGATATCGGTGGCGGTATCCGCCGAAATACCTGCTTGCTTAACAATCTTCTCAGCGGCCTCTGCAGCTTCAGCAGCGAACGCGGCGCGGATCTCTTTCTCGCGCTTCATGCTGGTCATGGCGGCGGTTTCGATGCGCTGTACCACCAATGCTAACTGGCCGAGCGCCTTGGGTGAGATCACTTCGCCATCTTCACCATCAGATTGCTCCATCATTTTCATGGAGGTATCAAACGCCATAGTGCGCACGAACTCTTGCAGCAGCTTACCCACATCACTGGTTGGTGCTTCACCAAGCTTAGAAACCCACACTTCCGCGACTTCGCGAGACTGGCGCAAGCGTTGGCCCATATCTTCCATGCGCTTGGCGTAACGGTTAAACCCTGTGCGGCTTAGCTTGGCATCATCGCCCAAGCCTGCGTCATCAATCATTTGATTGACCGCTTCCAGAATATCTTTCTGCGTCATGTTGCCGCTGCGGATAAAGACATTCAGCGTATTGCGGATCTCTTCCGGCAGCAGTTCAACTTTGCTTTTGCGGTTACTGGCAACTTGCATACGCCTTGCTCCTATGCCCGTGGGCGTTTAACACCTGGCACAACGGCTTGACCCGTTGCCACGTCTTCACCACGGCCAGTGAGGCGCGCAATTTGGCAATCGCCAACATCACGCAGTGACACTAGGCCTTGCTCTTGCAACCAAAACAAATGGGTGCGAACCACATCACGGCTGATTTTGTGGCCGTAAGCATCAAGGCACGAATCAATGATCGATTCGTTTGCTTCATAGCCATGCATCTCATGCAGAGAGCGCAAAATAACCAGTCGTTGGTCTTCGGTTAAAAGCTCTATAAATAACATTTAAACCACCTGAAAATTAAATGAAATATGAGAAAAAGCCCAAATCAAGAATTCGATAAAGCCCACCCAGCAACAGCACAAAACAATCCACCAATGATAAGAGCCGTTGTAAAAGCCCGCTCAAAACCACGCATATAAACCTCTACTTATCATCTTTTAAACGTTGTTCTAAAAGCAGCCTTGCCAAGTGCTCTACGGGCTGGATTTGAGCGCGGAGTTCTTTCATTTCTCCGCGCGTATTGGCTAACTCAACGAGCAGCTCCGTGACCTTTTCTTGAGTTGGCATACCATCGACTTGTGCTTGTAGGTCATCCACTTTCTTTTCCACTTTCGCTAGGTCTTCACGCTTGGCATAGGTTTTGGAAAGCAACACCAAGCCAACCATGACGAGGGATGAAAAGACCGTCCACGCGATAGAGAAATACTTCACAAATAAATCCATCAATGTGGCTCCTTTCTAGACTGACAACTGACGCACCGCACAGCCTCCGGCTGAGCTTCTATTCTTCTTTTTGGTATTTCGCTACCACAGCTGAGGCAGTAGCGATTGCCTTCTTCATCTTCATCTGGCTGCTCTTGAATCATATTGCGCCGTGCTGCGTGATGGTTGTTTAAGGCTAAGGCAAGGAATTCCTGATCACGCTCTTGGGCTTTATCAAACAGATCGCTCATTGACGCCCCTTAATGGCATCCACCACGGCGGAGGTGGCTTTGTGGCCGCTGCCTTTGGGATGTGGTGCAAAACCATCCAGCGTGCGTAGTCCGAGATAACCCCAAGCAGGCGCTGAAAAGAAATAAAGCAGCGACTCACTGGCTCCATTCCCATAGCCATAGATGTGAGCGAATTCAGCTAGGAATCCATAAACAATCACTGCCAATAAAGACCAGCGAGCCATTTGCGGGCGAGTTTTGCGAATGTATGGGTCTTCGGCTTTGTCGCCTGCGCGGATTGTTTCTTGCGTGGCGTGGTGTTCGGCTTGCTTGTCTTGCAGCGCAAGCTCTTGGCGGCGGGTGATTTCTCGCTCCATCTCCACCTTGATGCGCTCCAGATCCACCAAGGCTTCTGGCGGAAAGCTTTGCAGCTCACGGGTTAAGGCGATTTGCTTTTGCGCTTTGTTCATGCCCAATGCGCCATCAACGGCTTCTACTGCATCGGCCACTTTGCTGGCCGTGTCATTGCCGCCAAACAGGCTTGAAATACCACGGATGACCGAAGGCCCCACTTCAAGGGCGAGCGCCGCTAGCGCTGGGATTGCGATAGGCATTCTCTGAATCTCCGAATTTTAGAAAGTAGGTCAGCACCGGATTCAGGCTTATCAATGCCTAGGTGCAATCGAACCTCACACGCGGTGACGCTGCTCCAGCCTTTATTGAAAAAGCTTTGTAGCGTGGCATCGTGCGAGAAGAGAAAGGTGCGTTCCAGAGGCCCCATTGCCGCAGAGCCTGTTAATTGATAACGCTGCAACTCAGCCGCAAGGCGCATTTCGCGCCCCTTGGCATAAGCGAACTCTGAGTTCTTTTGGCGCTTCATTACTGGCATTCCCATGCCGCATTCAGCAAATGCACTAAGCGGTTGTGCCAGCCTTCAATAAAGCGCACTTGGCTTGGATTGTTCTTGATGATGCGTGCGTAATATAGAGAGCGGCGCAGAACGTAACGGGCGGCGAGGTATTCAACATCACAAGCGTGAACGGCGGCGCGAGTGTCTTTACCCACCAATCCATCTACGCCTTTACCTGCGATTCCTGCGCACTCTTGCAGCATTTTAATGGCAGGCTTCACGCCGTGTTGTACTGCGCTATCAAACGTTAGCAGCGCGACAGGGCCTGCCCATTCATCACAGAAAGAAAGCTTCCAGTAGCTGTCGTGGTAAACCTTTACCGCGTCATCCATGGTGAGGGATTTGATATCGACATTAGGGAAAGCGCGCTTGCTGATGCCGTATTTCGTTTCGCCGCCCTTGTCGGTTGGATCGTTAACGTAGCCGCCATCATCACGCAAACCGCCTTCAGCAGTCAGCACGAATAGCACAGCATGGCAAAATTCAGGCGAGTAGCCAGCGGTAGAAAAGGGGAATTCGGCAAACATAAAAGCACAACCCGTTCAGACATTTGTTGAATTGATTGTGCTTTTTGTGGGGTGAGTTTATGAATTAACGACAGTTGCTCAACATTAGAACAGTTGGTGCTGACGCTTTCTCACTTCTAGGTTGCGCATTCTACGGATGGCCGCGTAGATGTTTTGAGTGGAGAGGTTGTACTTGATCGCTAACTCAGGCACGTTTTGGCCGTTAAATTCACGCCAAATATACATGCATCGTAACTGATGCTCAAGCTGCTCACCTTTAGGGAAGTAATATTGCAAACCGCCTGTATCTTTGCACAAGCGCGCAAGCAGCACCAGTGCGGCTCTTTCATCTAGCCCAAGCTTGCTGCATTCATTTTTCAGTGATTCAAAGATGGTTAACATCATCTCAGGCCAACGCACTTTGCTTTCTTCATCATCCAGCAGTTTGTCGATATCGGCCAGTGATACGCCCTCGAACCCGAACATATCAAAGTTCTCTTCTTGATTGGCTGCTTTATTCATAGTCTCCTCCACATACAAAAACACCCCGCAATGCGAGGTGTTTGTAGTGTAACTGAGGCGATCTGCGCGGGGCATGTTTTAGCTTTTTACTTTAGCTACGACGTCTTTAACGCCATTACCTGAAAAACACAATTTAGCTGAACTGTCGCTTAGGCATACATTTCCGCTTGTTATCATAGTGTCTAGTATTTTTTCGCTAACCATAGGATCAGCAGGAAAAATAACAGCCTTATTCTTTCCTAAGCATTGAACTTTAAACTCATGATAATCACCAACCACCATTATCGCCCCAAATGGCTCAGGAACACCCTCCTTAACATGGCAAGTTTCGTAGTTGATATAAACGCCGAACTGCATTTCTTTATTCTCATAAGGTTTAATCAGGCCACTTGCCATTCCATACACAATTTCTTTTGAAACGTAAGATTTCAAGCCATCATCAAAAACCCAGTCACCGTATTGTTGATTTGCCATCGCCGAGAACGGAAGCGCACAAGCGATCACTAAAGCCAATTTACTTTTCATTATTAAACATCTCCCTATAAAACCCTGCCAACTTATCATAACCTGCTGGGCCTGTGCAGTTGTCATTGGATGGAATGCGACCACCCTCCGCAACAATGGCCTCCGACATCAAACGGTAGTGCCAACGCTTTAGAGACTCAAGCACAACATAAGCCTCTTCTGATTTCAGCCACGCTGCACGCTCAATGCCTTTGCCGCCATTGGTGATGCTAGTCATGCGCTTTACGTAAGCATCCAACGCGGCATCACTGCCGTTCTTCACGAAGCCTTGCTTGTGCATGGTAATCCAAATCGCGCGTAGCTTGGTGACTTCTAACGCTCTTGGCTTGGTGGCCTTAGCCTGTGGTTGAGTGCTTTTGGTTTGCGGAACAAAGCCGAGCGACTTCATTCTATCCACCATTTTGCTGAGCTTGAAATCGTTCAGGCCGCGCGAACTGCGCTGGCCCGTGACTTCCTCAAGCAAGTCTCGATAAGCTTCATCGCTGAGTTGCAATTCTCGCTTGCCGATTTGTACGAGTTTAAGGAGCTTGGACATTTTCAAACCCCACCGATAAGAATGGTGCGCTCTTTGGTTTCAGCATCTTCATAAAGAGAAACTGATATCGGCTCACCGAATTGATTTTCCACTTCAAGATCTTGATTAAAAGTTTCTAGAATCTTTATCAGATCACCAACAGTTTGAACATCTTCATAAAAAGCGATTTGCTTTTGCATAGTAACCCCTAAGCCGCTTTGCGACTGTTCTTGTATTCGAGCTGACAAGCTTTGCACCAAGTTTGCAGGCCATCCGCCTCACGCGATGAGGGCGACCAAAACAGCGTATCTTGCGGCCAGAACTCAGCGCAGTGCGGACACCACTTTTCAAGCCCCAGCTCAGGACAAAGGCGCGCCTTTCCCGTGGCAATGCGTCGTTGCAATAATCCTGCTTTCATTAGTGGCGTGTATTCACCGAACATAATAAAAACTCCCTTGGCTGCTCATCAGTGCCTAGCAACCACGCTAGGCAGACAAGCAAGGCGAACCTTGCTTGTTTCGCTTACTCTTCTAATGCATCTTTCTGAGATTCGGCATTCACACCCAACCAAAGACACATAACCTGCTCTGGCGTAAGTTCTGGAAACTCTTCATAAACAATTTCACACGCTGGCATCATGGTTTCATGCTCCTGATAAACCTTTGCCATCAATCGCGCAGCACGAACTGCCTTGTGTTCTTTGTGTAAATCTTTGATTCGAATTTTCATTACGCTTTCCATCCAAGTTCACGCAGCTTGGCTGCAATGGGGCTTTTCTCGCCGAGTGGGTCTTTGCCTTGGGCGAGCATTTGGTTTGCGCGCTCTACGTACCACGCGCTCACGTCTTCTCTTGGTGGTTCGGCCTTTTCGCTGTTTGCGGTTGGATCACTCACCGCCACGTTGTTGCGTACCGCCAAGGTTTTATAAACACTCTTGAGGTAGTTGTGGTTTGCTAGCGGCTTTGAATCACCATGCTGTTGGCGCTTTTCGCGCAGCTTGGTGGTGCATTCAATCAGCGCGCTTGCTAGTAGGTGGTCAGCCTTGTACAGCTCCAACACTTCACCAATCAGCCGCAGGGCGCGGCTGTTGGAAAGGTCAGACTTT
>JBOFIW010000490.1:0-5372 GCA_051650365.1 Vibrio sp.
CAAAAATAAATCGAGCCGCAAAGCGGCTCGATAAAATGATAAGCAACGAATGAGCATCAATTAGTGAATTGGTGTTTCCGCTTTCACATAATATTGACCAAAATAAGCTTCAAGCACTTCAGGAGTCAGTTTGCCTTCCGCTTCCAACTGTTTGAGTTTCTCCGCAATTGCTTTTTGCTCTTCCAGACTGGGCAGTTTGGTTTCTGGCTCTTCAGCAACCTGCTGAGACATCAACTCCAGCTCTTTTTCGAAATCGTTCATTACTCTTTACCTACTTGGTTTTTACTGGCCGGAAGTGTAACTAACTCCCGGCAAGGTTTCTAGAGTTTAAAATTACCCACCAATTTATCCAAACGACCAGAGAGTTCTCGCAATGATTTGCTCGCATCAGCTAGCTCTTCTGCCGTTGATGTAGTCACTTCATTGATCGCGTTAATCTCTTCAATATTTTGGTTAATGGTGTGCACAACGGTTGATTGCTCTTCTGTTGCCGTTGCTACTTGAGTGTTGCGATCCGAAATATCGTGAATACGCTCTGAAATACTCATCAGAACCTGTACTGCCTCATCGGAAGCGGCAACCCCTTGATGTGTAACTGTTTTACCGGCATCCATCGCAGACACTGCATTTTTTGCATCAGTTTGCAGTTGGTTGATCATTTTCTGAATTTCTTCTGTGGAGGCTGCGGTACGACTTGCCAAGTTACGCACTTCATCAGCAACCACCGCAAAACCACGCCCTTGATCACCCGCACGGGCCGCTTCAATCGCTGCGTTCAACGCCAACAAGTTTGTCTGTTCTGAGATACTGCGAATCGCATCCAAAATAGAACCGATTTCTTGAGTGGTGGATGCTAATTGCTCAACCACCTTGCCTGTGTTTTCAATATCATAAGCTAAACGACCGATCGCATCTTTGGCTTTATTAACTACATTGCGGCCTTGATCGGCATTGCCTGACGCTTGGTTGGCAGTCTCCGCAGCTGTTGCTGCATTAGAGGCAATTTCACTGATCGTTGCTCCCATCTGATTGATAGCAGTCACTACTTGAATGGTCTGATCACGCTGCTGTTGACTATTATCGTGGGTAACTAAAGCCTTACGCGATACACCTTCTGCTGCGACTTGAAGCTCACGGCTCGTCTGCGCCACGTCTTTAATTGACTGATGGATTTTTTCAATAAAACCATTAAAGCCCTTTGAAAGCTGAGCAATTTCATCGCTACCTTTTACTTCAATACGCTGTGAAAGATCGCCATCACCTTTACCCAGATCGCTAAAACGTTTCGCAATTTGGTTGATCGGCATGGTGATACTATTAGCGAGAAAAATACCCATCACAATAAAAATAGCAGCCACAACCAACGTGGTTATCATCATGCGCTGCGCCACAGCATCTAGATCGGCAAATACTTCATGTACCGGCACAGTTCCAACGAGAAACCAGTCCATACTTTCAATATATAGACTGGCCACCATCACCTCTTCACCCTGATACTGAGTTGAAATAAGGTTAAAGCCCGATTTGTTCAGCAATTTACTCGCTGTCGAGCCATAAATCTGTTGTAGATTCGACTTTACCTGTGCTTTATGACGATGGATCTGCACTTCCCCTTGCGCATTGGTTAAAAATACAAACCCCGTATTTTCAATTTTAAAGCTGTTGAGCAAACGCACCATATCGTCCATCGACTTCGACATGCCTGACATCGTATCGCCGTTGATCAACTGATAGTTGGCGAACATTTTGACGTCACCATTTGCTTCTTGGAACATGCTCACCATGGTTGGTTTGCCTGAACCCGTAAAACCGAAGAACCAGCCATCTTGTTGTGGGTTAAGCTCACGCAGAAAGCCATTTTGGTTCCAGTAATAGGCCGTTTTGCGGTTGGCGACCGAGGCATCGTTGAGCTTATATTGGTCACGCAAATTGTTTAACTGCTTAACCAACATTGCTTCCGAAGCAGGATCCCTTTCTGTGGTCAAGATGGCTTTTTGCACGAATTCGTTACTGGCAATCTGCTGTGCTGCCGCGAGTAATTGCAGAACTTGATGATCAATATCATTTTTGATCAAGTGCAAAATATTGGGTAATTCCAAATTAACCATACGATGTTCAAGCACTTCTCGCGCCTGACGCTGTGCCATTACCCCCACAATTAGGGTTGAAGCCAGTACCGCAAGGGTAACCCCTAACACAACCTTTTGTTTAATACTCATCTGATACAGTTTGAACATATTCTCCGCCTAATCATGGCTATCACCGAAACCTCCACATTATCGACTTAAGATCACAAAGATTGAGAAAATTCCTACAAACCTCAAGCATAAACTTGCAATGAATCACATTTTTAATTGAAATCACCTAAGTGATGTTTATAAATCGTCTGTTGGCATTCATTAAGATAGACGTTTTTATTCGTATGTTGAGTGATCACCCACCCTTTTGATGAGTTTTTTGCTTGGCCATGAAATTTTTATGGAACTTTCTGGGTAACACACAACACTAACCGCTGATATCTCTAGGAGTGGAAGAATTCATGCCGTTTCAACCCTTTCAAACATTACAGCATTATTTGAACCAACAGGTCATTGGCCAAGCCGATTTAATTAACCAACTGCTGATCGCACTTCTTGCCGATGGGCATATTTTGGTTGAAGGTCCGCCGGGATTGGCAAAAACTCGCGCGGTCAAATCCCTCGCTGAATGCATTGAAGGTGACTTTCATCGAATTCAATTTACACCAGACTTACTGCCAGCCGACCTTACTGGGAGTGATGTCTATCGCCCTGAAACCGGAGAGTTTGTGTTTCAGTCTGGCCCCATTTTCAACTCATTGGTATTGGCCGATGAGATAAACCGCGCCCCCGCCAAGGTCCAAGCGGCCATGCTAGAAGCCATGGCTGAAAAGCAGATTTCTGCTGGGCGAAAAACCTACCGTTTACCTGAGCTTTTTTTGGTAATGGCCACGCAAAACCCCATTGAGCAAGAAGGAACGTATCCACTCCCCGAAGCTCAACTCGACCGTTTTTTACTGCATTTGGAAGTGAACTACCCTAGCGCACAAGATGAACTGGCGATTTTGCGTCTCAACCGTGGGGAAGCCAAAGGCGAACAGGCGATAGATAAGCCTTTGATTACTCAACAACAAGTGTTTAACGCCCGCCAAGAAGTGCTGAATGTGCATATGGCTAAAACAATTGAAAACTACCTTGTGCGTTTAATTATGGCGACACGCCAACCGGCCAAATACGATGCCAAATTAGCACAATGGCTCACAATGGGGGTTAGCCCGCGTGCAACGATTGCATTGGATCGTTGTGCTCGTGCTCATGCGTGGTTACATGGACGTGATTTTGTGACACCAGATGATGTTCAAGTGATGGCTTTCTCGGTTTTGCGCCATCGCCTACTGCTCAGTTATCAGGCACAAGCGGAAGGTGTTCATCCAAATCAGGTGATCTCCCATTTATTGTCACTGGTTGGTAGTGCGTAGGTTGTGACGATGCACTCTTCCCTTCCTTTGTATGCTAACGGTGTCACGCTGTGCCTTGAAGAGTTGCTCGCTTATGAGCAGCAAACGGTGCATTTTCTTCCTCCTGCGCGCCAAGTTTGGTCACAGCGTATCGGTCAGCATCACAGCCGTCGTCTAGGGCGGGGCATGGATTTTTCGGAAGTACGTCAATATCAAGCCGGAGATGATATTCGTTCGATTGATTGGCGAGTCACCGCACGAACTGGGAAACCACACACTAAACTATTCAGTGAAGAGCGGGAAAGAGCCGTCGTACTTTATATCGACCTCAGCCAGTCAATGCAGTTTGGTTCCTGTTTACTGCTTAAGTCCGTTCAGGCAGCGCATTTAGCCAGCCTGTTGGCTTGGTTGGCGATTAAACAGCAAGATCGCGTTGGTGCTGTGATTGATGTGGGCCATCGGCTTATTGAAGTTAAGCCAAGCAGTCGTCAGCGGGGCGTACTCCCCATCCTAGCGGCCTGCATCGAGGCACAACAAATGCTCCCGACACAGCACACTCCGCGAGCGCTTACGCGGCAGGACGTCTTCACCACATTGAACCGCTTATGCCCCAAAGGCAGCGAAGTGGTGTTGATCAGCGATTTTGTCGATCTCGATACACAGCAACACGAATTACCTCTGCGCCAATTGTGCCGCCATAACCGTGTCCGTTTGGTACAAATTTATGACCCATTAGAGCAAGGAGACACCTCATTTCGAGGTATTGAACAAGTGCAAAGTCACAAAGAGACGCGCTGGCTCAACTTTTCGATAAATAGTACGCGGACAGGTATAAAAAAAGCCTTTGAAACTCAAAAAGAAAAACTAAAATCACTCTGTCTATTATTGGAAATGGACTACCGCTCAGTTTCAAGCGGAATACCTTTGCTGCAACAATTATCGGACCATAAGAAATGAAGGAATCGTCAATCACATCACTGGATCTCAACGCTCTGCATTTGCCTGAGCTTCCTAGCTGGTTTCCACTGGCTTGGGGGTGGTGGGCAAGCGTAGGCGGCATTCTCATCGTGATGCTCATCATCGGATTGGCTGTACGTTGGCGCCGCCGCCGACTGGCCCCTAAAAAAACCGCATTACGTCTCTTGAGCTTAGCAGTGACTCCGCAGACGCCCTCTTCAGCGATTGAATTGGTTCGTCAGGCGGCGCTTTGTTACTACCCTCGAGAAGAAATTGCGCATTTAACCGGTAAAGATTGGTACGCCTTTTTAGATGCCCAAGTCGGCCACCCGCTTTTCGTACCAAATGAAACTTTGTGGCAGCAAGCGTTATACCAGAAGCAAAAAGTGAACAATGCCGATGAGTTAGTTCACCACTGTTATCACTGGGTTGAAAGTGCCTTGCCGCCGCGTAAACGGAGAAAATCAGGCATTGGCAAGTTTTGAGTTTATTTGGTGGTGGATGTTTTTACTTCTGCCACTGCCTTGGGTTATCTATTTTTTTGCACCAGCCATAAAACCTAGGGCGGCGATTAAGCTGCCCTATCTCCCTCAAGCATCGGGAATCCAGCCCTATTCATGGTTTCCGCGGTTCATTGCCGCGGGGCTGTGGATTTTATTGCTTACCGCTGCGGCGAGACCCGTGTGGTATGGAGAGCCAATCAGCACTACGACATCCCACCGTGATCTGATGTTGGTGGTCGATCTCTCCTATTCAATGAGCCAAGAAGATATGCAGTCCGGCCAACAGATGGTGGATCGTCTAACCGCCGTCAAACAGGTTCTATCTGAATTTATTGCTCAACGCGAAGGCGACCGCATTGGGCTGATCTTGTTCGCTGACCACGCCTATTTACAAACCCCTCTGACGTTAGACAGGCAAACCGTCGCGGAACAGCTCA
>JBOFIW010000491.1:0-6723 GCA_051650365.1 Vibrio sp.
GGGCAAAACGCTCACGCGACCACTTCGACAAGCTCGAAAACCCGAACAACCTGTTTGGTATCGTGCAGGGTGGTGTGTATGAAGATTTGCGCGATGTATCAGTGAAAGGGCTTACTGAGATCGGTTTTGATGGTTACGCTGTGGGTGGTCTTGCGGTGGGTGAGCCGAAAGAAGATATGCATCGCGTACTGGAACATACCTGTCCACAACTGCCGGAAGACAAGCCACGTTATCTGATGGGCGTAGGTAAACCGGAAGATTTGGTGGAAGGTGTGCGTCGTGGTATCGACATGTTCGACTGCGTAATGCCAACCCGTAACGCACGTAATGGTCACCTGTTTGTGACGGGTGGTGTGATCAAGATCCGTAATGCAGTACATAAAACGGATACAACACCACTAGATCCGCATTGCGACTGTTACACTTGCAAAAATTATTCGAAGTCATACCTGCATCATTTGGATCGTTGTAACGAAATCCTCGGTGCACGCTTGAATACCATCCATAACTTGCGTTACTACCAACGCCTAATGGAAAGTATTCGTAAAGCAATTGATGAAGACCGTTTTGACCAATTTGTAGCCGAGTTCTACGCGCGTCGTAACCGCGAAGTGCCACCACTACAAAAAGACAAAGCCTGATTTCGTGCACTGGGTTGGATTTGTGTGCTAAGCCGCTTGAATTCAACCTTGTGCATCCCAATAGAATCAACATTAAACAACAATAACTTAGAGGACGTTTCTCAATGAGTTTAATTTCTGTAGCACATGCCGCAGGCGAAGGTGCCCCACAAGGTGGCGGTTTTGAAATGATCATCATGCTCGCAATGTTTGCAGTGATCTTCTATTTCATGATCTACCGTCCACAAGCTAAGCGTGTGAAAGAGCACAAAAGCCTAATGTCATCCATGGCAAAAGGTGATGAAGTGCTAACCAGCGGTGGCTTGGTTGGTCGTATCACTAAGATTGCTGAAGACAACGCTTACATCACTATCGAGTTGAACACCAACAACGAAGTTGTGATTAAGAAGGACTTCGTGACTGCAGTGTTGCCAAAAGGTACGCTGAAATCTCTTTAAAACAGCCATAGGATCCTCGCTGTGCTAAACCGTTATCCGTTATGGAAGTATCTGATGGTGATGTTGACCATCGCCATTGCAGCTTTGTATGCACTTCCAAATATCTACGGTGAAGATCCAGCTATCCAAATTACAGGGGCGCGTGGCGCCTCTGTTGATATGTCAACGCTGGATGCTGTCACCACTGCGCTCGATAAAGCGCACCTCTCCAAAAAATCCATTGCTCTTGAAAATGGCTCTATCCTTGTTCGTTTCAATGATACGGATACGCAAATCAGCGCCCGAGATATCATCAGCGAAGCACTCGGTAACGACAAAATCGTTGCGCTCAACCTCGCGCCTTCAACGCCAAACTGGCTTGAGTCGATTGGTGCTGCACCGATGAAGCTCGGCCTTGACCTGCGTGGCGGTGTACATTTCCTGATGGAAGTGGACATGGACGCCGCAATGGAAAAGCTGGTTACTCAACAAGAAGAAGCCTTCCGCGGTGATCTACGTGACGAAAAAATTCGTTATCGTGCGATCCGTCCGTTGCCAGATGCGGTTGAAGTAACCTTACGTGATGCAGAGCAACTGGCGCAAACCAAGCTGCTTCTGGAGTCGAAACACCGTGATATGACCTTTACGACTTCAGAAACGGATGGCCGTTTCGTGCTACTGGCTAAGTTTACCGAAGCTCGCTTGCAGGAAATTCGTAACTACGCCGTTGAGCAGAACATCACTATTTTGCGTAATCGTGTGAATGAACTGGGTGTGGCTGAGCCTCTGGTTCAACGCCAAGGTGCAACGCGAATTGTGGTGGAGCTACCGGGTGTTCAAGATACTGCGCGTGCTAAAGAAATCTTGGGTGCAACTGCAACCCTTGAATTCCGTGAAGTTGACGATAAAGCCGACCTCGCCGCCGCAGCAGCAGGACGTGCGCCAGCAGGAAGCGAAATCAAGTTCGATCGTAATGGCCGTCCTGTTGTGCTGAAAAAGCGCGTGATTCTGGGTGGTTCAAGCATTACCGATGCAAGCTCAAGCGCGGACGAATATGGTCGCCCACAGGTGAACATTTCGCTCGATAGCGAAGGCGGTAACAAGATGTCGGCGTTCTCGAAAAAGAATATCGGCAAGCTGATGGCTACCGTATTTGCGGAATACAAAGACAGCGGTAAGCGCTCTCCTGAAGGTAAAGTCATTCTGACCAAGCATGAAGAAGTGATTAACCAAGCAACGATTCAGTCGGCGCTGGGACGTAACTTCCGTATTACTGGGATTGATTCACCGGCAGAAGCACATAACCTTGCTCTGTTGTTGCGTGCGGGTGCTTTGATTGCGCCAATTTCTATCGTCGAAGAGCGCACTATCGGTCCATCAATGGGTCAACAGAATATCGACATGGGTATTCAGGCCTGTATTTGGGGCATGGTGGCGGTAATGCTGTTTACGGTTCTTTATTACCGTAAGTTTGGCATGATCGCTAATGTGGCACTAATGGCAAACCTCGTGTTGATCATTGGTGTAATGTCGATGATTCCGGGTGCAACCATGACCTTGCCAGGTATTGCGGGGATCGTGCTGACAGTGGGGATGGCAGTTGATGCTAACGTTCTGATATTTGAGCGTATTCGTGAAGAATTGCGTGAAGGGAAAAATCCTCAACAAGCGATTCACCAAGGTTATGCTAACGCATTCAGTACCATTGCCGACGCCAACATTACCACCTTAATTACTGCCATCATTTTGTTTGCAGTAGGTACAGGGGCAATCAAAGGCTTCGCGGTGACACTGTCTATCGGTATTTTAACCTCGATGTTTACCGCCATTATTGGAACACGTTGTATCGTGAACCTGTTGTATGGTGGCAAACGTATCAACAAATTGTCGATCTGAGGCTGGGGTAAGTTATGTTTCAAATCCTAAAAGCAGACAAGATGATCGACTTTATGCGTTGGTCGAAATTCGCCTTCGCATTGTCGTCGGTGATGATCGCCGCGTCGATTTTTACTCTGTCTACCAAATGGCTCAACTGGGGGCTGGATTTCACGGGCGGTACTTTGATTGAAGTGGGCTTTGAACAGCCTGCTAATTTAGAGCAAATCCGTACTGCGCTTGAAGCGAAAGGCTTTGGTGATGCTACCGTGCAAAACTTTGGCTCTGCACGTGATGTAATGGTACGCCTACGTCCGCGTGATGATATGGCGGGTGAAGCGCTGGGTAACCAGATTCTCTCAGCGATCAAAGAAGGTACTGGCGGCAACGTGGAAATGCGCCGTATCGAATTCGTTGGTCCGAACGTGGGCGATGAACTCACTGAAGCGGGCGGTCTGGCGATTCTGGTCTCTTTGCTGTGTATCTTGCTTTACGTTTCTGTGCGCTTTGAATGGCGTTTAGCTGCGGGCGCAGTGTTGGCATTGGCGCATGACGTCATCATCACGTTGGGTATCTTCTCTATCTTACAGATCGAAGTTGACCTGACGATTGTTGCTGCATTGCTGACGGTTGTGGGTTACTCACTCAACGATACCATCGTGGTGTTTGACCGTATCCGTGAAAACTTCCGTAAGATGCGCAAAGAAGAACCAGCAGAGATCATGAACAGCTCAATTACTCAAACCTTGAGCCGTACCCTGATCACCTCTGGTACTACTTTGTTTGTGGTCATTGCACTCTTTACCCAAGGTGGAGCAATGATCCACGGTTTTGCTCTGGCCTTGTTGCTGGGTATTACAGTTGGTACTTACTCTTCTATCTATGTGGCATCAGCACTAGCGTTGAAACTCGGGATCACCCGTGAACACTTGCTGCCTCCGCAAGTGGAGAAAGAGGGCGCAGAGCTGGATGAAATGCCTTAGTATTCCTTAGGCTTATTAATAAAAAAACCGCTGCTTGGTCAGTGGTTTTTTTATTTTTATCAGGTTACTCAATGAGTTGATGAGTCACTACCGCTATTACCCCAAATGCTTGAACTGAGCAAAAAACAGGTAAAAAAAAGCCCCGCCATAATGGCAGGGCGATATCAGCTGTGACGGAGCGGATATTATTTCAAAATTGCGCTGTTACCGTTTTCACGGATGTGCTGCAGAATGGCTTTCACACCGCGTGGGCTTGATGCCACGATGTTGCCAGATTGCATGTAATCAGTACCGCCAGCAAAGTCAGTCACGATTGCACCCGCTTCACGAGCAATCAGTTCACCCGCAGCCATGTCCCAAGGTTTCAGGCCTAGTTCGAAGTAACCATCAACACGGTTTGCAGCTAGGTAGCATAGATCCAGTGCCGCTGAACCAGTACGACGGAAATCTGCACATTCAACAAACATCGCAGAGAGGATCTTCATGAAAGATTCTGAGTGTTGTTTTTGTTTGAATGGGAAAGCCGTTGCCAGAACTGCACCTTGCAGATCTTTGATGGGCTGAACGCGAATACGAGCGTTGTTGAGCTGTGCACCTGCACCACGTTGTGCTGTGAACAGTTCGTTAGTCATTGGGTCGTAAACACAAGCGACTTCAGTTTTGCCTCTAAAGCGTACTGCAATAGAAACAGCGAAGTGAGGTAAACCTTTTACAAAGTTAGTGGTGCCATCCAGTGGGTCGATGATCCATTGCACTTCCTTATCTTTACCTTCGATAAGGCCGCCTTCTTCTGCAATGATGCAGTGCTCAGGGTAAGAGCTTTTGATGGTTGAAACGATAATCGCTTCTGCTTCTTTGTCGACGTTAGTGACAAAGTCGTTGGTGCCTTTCTGAGTAGTTTGAATTTTCTCTGCGTTTTCCAGAGATTTGGCAATATGGTTACCTGCTTTTCGCGCGGCGCGAATAGCGATATTTAGCATTGGATGCATACAAGTTTCCCAACGGATGTTAAAGAACGAAAAAGCGGGCGGCAGTATACCAAAACAAATCAAAAATGGAAGTGGTTATTTTTTGTGCGCTTGGTTGTCTGAGGAGACAAAGGGTCTGACCATTTTAGTCAGGTTTGTGTTACTATCGCGCGGCTTTGTTTGGAGTACTGTGAGCAGATAATGTTAGATCGCGTGAAAGTCGTATTAGTCGGCACTTCTCACTCTGGAAATATTGGTTCAGCCGCTCGGGCGATGAAAGTTATGGGACTGAGCCAAATGGTGTTGGTGGCTCCGCAGTGTCAGGTTGATGCTCAAGCGATCGCGCTAGCCGCTGGAGCCAGCGAAATAGCACTGAATGCACAGATTTTTCCAACGTTAGAAGCCGCTGTTGCCGATTGCGGACTTGTCGTGGGTACCAGTGCTCGTTCC
Source organism: Vibrio sp. (assembly GCA_051650365.1). GTDB lineage: Bacteria > Pseudomonadota > Gammaproteobacteria > Enterobacterales > Vibrionaceae > Vibrio. The sequence continues at coordinate 5,334 of JBOFIW010000491.1, forward strand.
CGAACATTGGAATGGCCAATGCTGGAACCACGTGAATGCGGTGAAAAGCTGATTGCCGAAACTGAGCAGCACAGTGTTGCGATGGTCTTTGGTCGCGAACGTACCGGATTGACCAATGATGAGCTGCAATTGTGTCACTACCATGTATGTGTGCCTGCGAATCCAGAATATAGCTCACTCAATTTAGCAATGGCAGTGCAATTGCTAAGTTATGAAGTGCGTATGGCATTTCTGGCGATGGATCAGAATCAGAGCCAAGAGCCGCGAAATCAGGAATATCCGCGCCATCAAGAGCTGGAGCTATTCTATGAGCATCTTGAAAAAGTGATTACTCAAACCGAGTTTATTTCTGCACAACAGCCGGGGCAGGTGATGAATAAGCTGCGCCGAATGTTTACTCGCGCTCGACCAGAATCTCAGGAAATCAATATCTTGCGTGGTATTCTGACCTCAGTTCAAAGGTCGATCGCGCATAAAGATTGAGCTTACAAGTCTCAGGGTTAAATACCTGACTAAATTAGTCAAATAAATACTTGACCAAAAAACTCAAGTATGAAAAACTTCTAGCCACATAAACAGTGTGGATACGGTGTGATTATGAGACTGACATCTAAAGGAAGATATGCGGTGACAGCCATGTTAGATGTGGCTCTGCATTCGCAACAAAACCCAGTACCATTGGCGGATATTTCTGAGCGCCAAGGCATTTCTCTTTCGTACTTAGAACAACTGTTTTCTAAGTTGCGTAAAGCGGGCTTAGTCGCCAGTGTGCGCGGCCCAGGTGGCGGTTATCGCCTAGGAATGGATTCGTATGCTATTTCTATCGGTACAGTGATTGCTGCGGTCGATGAATCGGTTGATGCGACCAAATGTAATGGGAAAGGTGATTGTCAGGGCGGAACTCGCTGTTTGACTCACACACTGTGGCGTGATCTCAGTTCACGCATTACGGATTTTCTAAACAACATCACGCTCGGTGAGCTGATGGTGGATAACGAAGTTATCGAAGTTTCGGATCGACAAGATCATCATCTTTCGGTCAACCAAAGGGTTTCGCAAAATAACACAAAAACAGTCACCATTGGTGCTGCGCCTTTTGGTATTAATGTTCGCTCATAGCGGCAAGGTTTACACTGGAGTAGAAAATGAAACTGCCTATTTATCTAGATTATTCAGCAACATGCCCAGTTGATCCGCGTGTGGCTGAAAAAATGGTTCAGTGCATGACGATGGACGGTATCTTTGGTAACCCAGCATCGCGTTCACACCGTTATGGCTGGCAGGCAGAAGAAGCCGTAGACACTGCGCGTGAGCAAATCGCAGAGCTATTGAATGCAGACCCACGTGAAATTGTTTTCACCTCGGGTGCAACAGAATCTGACAACCTTGC
>JBOFIW010000492.1:0-2475 GCA_051650365.1 Vibrio sp.
TACGATCTCTATCTCAACTTGCTCGCTGATCCAACATTCCAAGCTCAGCCGTTTGCGGCTACAGCGTGGATTTATCGTTTAGCTATCGCCGCCGCGTTACGCGCGAAGGATCCAGAGCAAGCTCGTCTTTGGCTAGAAACCATGCAGCAAGCCGATGCCAACCATCCTGATACTCAGCAAGCGCAAGCTCTCGTCAATCAGGCGTAGGGAGGGAAACATGCTTAAATTTCAAAACATTGAAAAGCAGTATTCACTGGGAATGCAAAGTGTGCCTGCCCTACGTGGTGTCAGTGGTGTGGTGCAGCAAGGCGAAATGTTGGCACTGTGTGGACCATCCGGTTCAGGGAAAAGTACCTTGCTCAACATTCTGGGTTTGCTTGATCCCGATTATGAAGGCGAAGTGACGTTAGATGGAAATACCTATCCGCACAGTAGTAAGTCCGCAGCGTTATTGCGCCGCACTCAGTTTGGCTTTGTGTTTCAAAAATTCAATTTAATCCCCGTGATGACAGCGTTAGAAAATGTGGTGTATCCATTGATGCTTAATGGTTTCAGTCGATATGACCAGCAAAAATTGGCTCGGGAAATGTTGATGAAAGTCGGGTTGGAAGAAGTGATGCAGCAGCGTCCGGATCATCTTTCTGGTGGTCAGCAGCAGCGTGTGGCGATTGCACGAGCTTTGGTACATAACCCCAAATTAGTGGTGGCAGATGAGCCTACCGCGAGTTTGGATAGCCAAACCGCGAGTCTTGTTATTGGGCTGATGAAAAGCCTTGGTCATGAGTTAGGAACCACCTTTGTGGTGGCGACTCATGATGGACGCATGGCGGCGCAGTGCGATCGTACCCTCAATTTGGTCGATGGGCAGATCTCCTTGGAAAGAATGCAATGGGCAAGTTGATCTCTCAAGCGTGGCGATTGGCGGCATTGAATCTGCAACGTAACCGCCGCCGTAGCGTGCTCTCCATCTCTATCATTGCGATTGCGGTTTTGGCCCTAACTTCCGCTGGTGGATTTGGCCTTTACACTTACGATTCACTGCGTGAATCGACCGCGCGCGATGTCGGGCATTTAACCATCAGCCAACAGGGTTACTTTGAGCAAGAGGAAGAAACACCATTGGCCAGCGGGTTGGAAGGGAGTGATCAGATTCGTCAAGCCTTGCTCGCTAACCCTAAAATTCGTGGCATCCAGCCACGCATCGAGTTAACCGGACTGGTTTCTAATGGTGCGAAATCAACAATTTTTACTGGGCTTGGCGTGGATTACAAAGAGTTCGATATGAAAGGCCCTTTTTTGGATGTGCGTGATGGGCAAACGCTGCAAGATCCAAACTCGCCACGCTTTGACCCGACCCAACTGCAAGTGATGCTCGGAGTCGATCTGGCGCGCAACATGAAAGTTGGTGTTGGCGATTGGATAACGCTATTGAGCACCACCGCGGATGGCGCGCTGAACGCGTTAGATTTTCAAGTGCGTGGCCTTTACTCAACCGGCGTACCGGAACTGGATAAACGTCAACTTTATCTGCACCTAACTTCGGCACAAGAACTGCTTAATTCAAGCAAAGTCAGCACCTTATCCATGTATTTATTTACGACAGAGCAAGCCCAAGAGATGCAGATATGGGTTGAAGAGCAACTGAATAAACTGCATTTAGCGCAGGATTTGCAAGTGACACCTTGGCAGCAGCTCGCCTTTTTCTACACTCGCGTCAAAGATTTATACGACCGGCTGTTCGGCGTCATGGGTACCGTCATGGCGATGGTGGTATTTGTAGCGTTGTTCAATACTTTAACCATGTCGGTCAGCGAACGGACTCGGGAAATTGGTACCTTATCTGCGCTCGGTGCATATCCTAAGGACATTGTGGCTGGATTTGTCCGTGAAGCAACGTTATTGGCACTGTGTGGCGCGTTACTCGGCACTGTGCTCAATTTGATCACTATTGCCGTGGTGCGAATGGCGGATATTCAAATGCCACCACCACCGGGAAGAACCGAAGGTTATCCACTGGATCTCTATTTTTCATTCACTCTGGTCGGGCTATGTACCTTAGGCATGGTCATTATTTGTGTGTTGGCGGCTTGGCTTTCTGCTCGGAAAGGCGTGAACAAGCCGATCACGGAGGCTCTCGCGTATGTGTAAATGGATTTCAATATGTTTATTAGGGCTGAGCTGGGTAAGCACGGTTGTGGCGACAGAGCTGGATGTGGTCGGCATGGTGCAAAAGGCAGATGACTATCGACTCAAAGAATCGGCCGCTAAAGTGATCACTGTGGTGCAGTTATACCACGATGGCACTCTCGAAAAGACCAACCAATATGATGTGTATGTGCGTGAAAATCGTGAATCTTTAGTGCTGTTTCGCTCGGCTACCGAAGCGGGGCAAAAACTGCTGATGCTTGGGGACAACTACTGGCTATTGATGCCGAAAAGCCGTCGCCCAATTCGCATTACGCCAATGCAAAAACT
>JBOFIW010000493.1:0-3445 GCA_051650365.1 Vibrio sp.
GTATGGCATTAGAAGAGATCAAAACCTATTCGATTCAAGTTAACCCAGTGGCTAGCCCACCGAGTTTGAGTATGAATTCAACCTTTGGCTATGCGCAGCAGATTTATGCTAACCAAAGTGTTAGCGGTCAAGGTATTGCTATTTTAGGTGCTATCGCAGCATTAACCGACTTGCATGAAACCTTGAGTATTCGGGTTGATCATCTTCCTGCGAATGCCAATCTTGATAGCAGCGTTGGTACGGTCACGAATTTGGGTAATGGAAGTTGGGAAGTTTCATCAGATGCGCTTGATAGCCTGAAAGTAGTGGGGTTAGACATCGGCGTACATACGCTTACCCTTACCGCAATTTCAACCGAAAGTGATGGTAGCTCTGCTTCCTCTACCACTGCGTTGGATTACCAGATTGAGATTGCGGCAAATGGTGCACCATTGAGTGACCACAGTGGCGTGACCCACGATAGCTTAGTGCTTGCTGACAATAGTGGCATGACGTTAATTTCAGGCAGTGGTAACGATTATGTTCAAGGTGGCGATGGCAATGATTTGCTTATGGGGGGCTTGGGTGCCGATATTCTCGTGGGTGGTGCTGGAGCAGACACCTTCAAGTGGACGCTCGATAGCGTGGATACTCAAACGGATCACATTCGAGATCTTAATGTTGGTGAAGGAGATAGTATCGACTTGATGGACGTTGTGCAGGATTTGGGTAATCATCTCACGATGGAACAGTTGCTCAATAACTTGGGTTCGTCGAACCAACTGACAGCCCAAGTGATTGACAATAATGTCGAGCTGGCTGTGACGACAGACAATAATGTGCAGCAGACGATTGTTATTGATAATCTGGCCACTCAGATTGATTTTAGTGGTATGAGTTCATTGGATATTATTAGCACCTTGTTAGAACAAAATGTACTCCGTCACGGATAATCTGCTTTCATGCTAATGCAAGTATGAGCACTCGCCACAAGCCCCTCTTTAGGAGGGGTTTGTGTTTTCTTGTCCATATTTTTTAGCCCATGTTTTCTGGTTTATGTGAATATTTCTATTCTTAATTTCTTTCCTATACTTCAAAGAAACGGTGCATAGTAGGTTCTAGAGATTATGAGTGACAAAGTGCTTGAGTCAGTTATCGAAATTACTGAGCAGAAAAACTCACTGGCGCTTAGCTACAGTATTTTGGCAACGTTATCAGAGCTTCTGCCTCTCTCTTCAGCAACGTTATTGCATCATTTACGTCGTTCTAGCGTAATGGTGTCTCGCTTAAATATTGATAAGGATGAGGCAGGTTTAAAGCAGTATCAGTGGTTCTATGATCAGGCGCTTAACCACTTGGACTACCAACATGATCAGACGGAAATAGTGATTGCTCTACAGCCTGACGGACAGTATCAGTGTTGTTGTCCAATACCCATTGAAGAACATTTTTCAGCCGAGTTGTGTTTGATCCTTGAACAAGACCCAGAGCCTTACCGGATACTTATTGATGGGTTTGCAAAAATTTACCGTAACTACACGGTCATTCTACATGAAAGTGAACGCGATAAACTGACTGGTTTACTCAATCGCCGTACATTGGAAGAACGTCTACGCCATACCTTTGCCATTAACCCTTCGACTGTTGAGAACAAACAGTTGTGGATTGCCATGCTCGATATCGATCACTTCAAAATGATCAATGACCACTTTGGTCACATGATTGGAGATGAGATTTTGCTGATGTTTGCTCAACAGATGCAGTACTATTTTGGTATGGACTCACAGCTATTTCGTTTTGGTGGTGAAGAGTTCGTAATTATTTTCTCAACTGGGGATGAAAAACACATTTGCCAACAGCTGGATGGTTTCCGAAAACATATTCGAAACTATCATTTCCCTAGAGTTGGTGAACTCAGTTTCAGTGCCGGTTTTTGTTCACTAAGATCTGGTGACTATCTCCCTACGATTCTTGATCAAGCTGACAAAGCCCTTTACTACGCCAAAGAACACGGCCGTGATCAAGTGCACTGTTACGAGCAGCTTTGTGGTGACGGTAAAATAGTCATTACCCAAAATACAGCAACGGGCGATGTTGAGCTGTTTTAATACTGGTTCATTTCAAGTCATCTGAGGCGATGTTTGCCAAGGGCGGATCAGTAAAATAAATACAGTGAGTGCATAAAGCATTGACCAGCCCAAACAGAGAAACACACCCGTACATAGCACTAACGCAAGCCCAGCTAAGTATTTCCCCCAACCGATGAGTAACTTATAAGCGGCAAGCATGGCGAGTAAGTACACTAAAACAAAAATGCCGTTAGCTAGCTTCAAGAAAAATTCCAGATCAAGCCCTGTAAGATTGCCAATCAAGCAAGAAATAAACAGCACACCTCCCACCAAGAGAGTGGCATGGGCAGGTACACCACGAATAGAAACACGGGCAATGGCACTTTCAGGGCGGTATTCTCGTGCCTGTGCCCACACCATGCGCGCTAAGCTCTGTGTATAAAGATTCAGGCTAGCAAAGCAGGCCAGAAAGCCAATGATGCTGATCATCATTGCCCAACGAGCCCCAAACAGTTTGTCACTAAGCCAGGGAATTGCGCCACTATCAAACTGGCTACTGCCAAATGCGCCAAATTTCAGCACCACGACTGAACAAGCCCAGTAGGTGAGCCCTGCAACTAAGCTACCAATCAAAATAGCCAAAGGAAAATCACGCTGAGGATTGCGAAACTCTTCGCCCATATGGGCAAAAGCTTCAATGCCCACAAAACACCAGAACATCACTGCCAGCGCTGCACCAATCGACATTAAGCCTTCATGTGTCAAAGCGGGCATGACCAAATCTTGAATAGAGACATGACCTCGCCATAAAAAGGCAATCACCAAGCTAAAGATGGCTAATGCGATCAAAGTTTGTAAGCGGCCAGAAGATTTAGTGCCTGCAAGATTAACCCCAATCAGTAGAAGAATGGTGAGCGTTTGCGTGAATAGCGGATTAGCCAGTGGAGTAGGTAACAAGGCTTGCAGGAAGCTTGCTGCTAAGGTTACCGCAGCAGGAACACCCACAGGAATGACACTCAGAAACAGCCAAGCTACAGCACGCTCAAGGCGAGAATTAAACGCCTGACGAACAAAATAGGCGGTGCCACCTGCATTGGGATAACGTTTTCCAAGCTGGGCAAAGGTTAGCGCAATCGGGCATATTGCGATGAACAGGATCAGCCATGCCCAAAGTGAAAACGCGCCTGCAATACCGGCGGCAATGGCAGGGACCATAAATAGCCCTGTTCCCATGAGCGTGGTCGAGAGTTGGGCAACCCCTGCTCCAAGAGAAATATCCTTTTTCAGTTGATTCACGTTAAGCATCCTGCGCTGAATTTGAGTTTTAGCATACTCCCTTTCATAACGGCTTTCACTGAATAAAAATTCACTCGTATGTCATTCAATCAAAAGTTAGG
>JBOFIW010000494.1:0-10501 GCA_051650365.1 Vibrio sp.
AGAAAATCACTTATCAAGGAGAACGTAAAATGAACATTAAAGAATGGGAAAGGCACACTTTGTTAGCTGATATTGCCATGCAAGAGGCTGATCACCTACGTAGTATCCTTCACTATCAACAAGCATTAGCCATCAGCCAACATCTGAATGAGAATGAAGAGATCGATATGGAAGATTGTATGGTGATTTCCGTGATTTCGTGTCACAACATGGCCAAGTTTTGGCGAGCTATCGGTGAGAGTCACTATGAATTGAAGTATTTACAACTGGCTTCAGAGCGGGTTCTAACGCTGATCCCTCAATGCCATCGCCCCAGCTGTGAAGCCTTTGTTGACTATCTTGGCTGCTGCCGCAAAGCACTACTCGATTTTATGAAACGTCACCCTAATCCCGATATTGCACGTATGGTACAACACATAGATACCGCGTCGAAATGTGGGATGATTGCCCAGTTTCGTCTCCATTAACCGCAGAGCTGAGCAACAACACACCCCATTCAATCTCGATTTTAGTGTGCCATTCCCTTTACACTAGAGTTCGACCAAGTGAAATCACCACTCGGCGGTTTTTATCTTTGCCGATCGGCGAAGCATTATCAGCAATCGGGCGACGCTTGCCATAGCCTTGCACCTGAATTCGATCTTCAGGCAAACCAATCGACTTAAAATATTCCCTCAGCACTTCCGCACGTTTTTCCGATAATTCTTGGCTGTTATTATTGGTATCGCTTGAATCGGTATAGGTGGAAACTAGCACTAAATCAATATCGGAGTTATAGCGAATATACTCAGCAATTTGGGCCAACCGCTTTTGTGACGCCTTATTCAGCTCAACACTATTGCCTTGATCGTAATGCAATATGGTGAACGAAATGTCTTCGAAACTGTAAGGCAGTAACTTAGCAATACAGTCACTAAATTCATTATAAGGCTGCTGGAAAAGCACTGCCGACAGCGCCACTTCGATACGTTGATCGCGGCTTTGCCAATCTTGATAGCTGAAGGTTGGATAACGCCCTTTTTCAAGCTCACTGAGCAAAGACCATGCGGTCTGCCCACCAATATAACCATCAAACTGTTTAAAAAATTGTAAATTTGTAATGCGATCTGCTGCCTCGCCCGGTCGCCAAATCGGCGGCATAGACACAAGGCTAACATTGCGAGTATCGCCCATCGGACGGCGCATTTTCAGTTCAAAATCGAGATTGATTTTTTTGCCAGCACGAGAAGAAAACTCAGCATCCCCATAATTAGGGATCGGGTGTACAAGGCGGCATTCCAATGGCGTATTGCTCGCCATTTGCCACGTAGACTGCTGCGGTGTTGCCACATAACGCACCTCCAATGCCAAAGTAGCTGGCGCTGACAACGTGCCTAAGGCAAACATACTTGTGATAACCCATTTATTCATAAATACTTTTTCTCACTACTGGTACTGCATGCTCAGGCAGAGGTTTGCCGCCTGCGAGACTTACTTGATTCGATGCAAAAATCTAGCCAGTACGATATTAGCATGAATGACCGTAAACCTAATTATCACTCCCCATCTGATAGGGCATCAAATGCTCAAACGATACTGATTCCACACACACTGGGCAATTAATTACCTTGATTTAGATAGGCTAGGTTTTTCTCCCGTGTAGAATCTGCAATAATGCCAGCCTTATCACACAATTTAGAACCCGCATGACTGATAAAAATGACGCGCTGACCCTAAGAAAACGCTTTCGTGGCTATTTTCCTGTGGTTATTGATGTGGAAACCGCAGGATTCAATGCCCAGACAGATGCCCTCCTCGAAATCTGTGCCGTTACCCTGAATATGGATGAAAATGGAGACTTGCACCCAGCCAGCACGATCCATTTTCACGTCGAGCCTTTTGAAGGGGCTAATCTTGAAAAAGCCGCGTTGGAATTTACAGGAATTTATGATCCTTTCAGTCCACTGCGCGGTGCTGTCACCGAAGATCATGCATTAAAAGAAATTTATAAGCTGGTTCGCAAAGAACAAAAAGCAGCAGATTGTAGTCGTGCCATCATTGTGGCGCACAACGCGCATTTTGATCATAGTTTTGTGATGGCCGCGAGCGAACGTTGTAAATTAAAACGAGTTCCATTCCATCCTTTTGCCACCTTTGATACAGCAACGCTGAGCGGCCTTGCTTTCGGGCAGACCGTGCTAGCCAAAGCGTGTAAAACCGCAGGGATGGAATTTGACAATCGAGAGGCGCACTCCGCTTTATACGATACCCAAAAAACTGCAGAGCTGTTCTGCACCATTGTCAACCGATGGAAAGCATTAGGTGGCTGGCCATTGGTCAATGATAATGAGGACAATAACAATGATGCCGACTGAGATTGAAGAATGCTTGCTATATATGAGCGACTTCAACAAGTAAGGCAATTCCCCAAACAACTTGTTTTTTCAAGTAGTACGGGGAAACACAACATCCCGAGATAAAATATGAATCCAGTAGTCATTTCCGTTTGTGTCATGCTGCTGCTAGCCCTGATGCGGGTGAACGTCGTGGTTGCTTTGACGTTCAGTGCTGTCGTCGGTGGTTTAGTTGCAGGTATGAGTTTAAATGATACCGTCGCCGCTTTTGAAAGTGGTTTGGGTGGCGGTGCCACTATTGCCCTGAGTTACGCCATGCTCGGCACTTTTGCCGTTGCCATTTCCAGATCGGGCATTACCGATTTACTCGCGCAAAGCGTGATTCGTCGTATACATGGTCAAGAAAACCATGTGGCTTCTACGGGCCTGAAATACGTTGTGCTGATTTCATTGCTGCTCATGGCAATGGCATCACAAAACGTTATTCCCGTACATATCGCATTCATTCCGATTTTGATCCCACCGTTACTCGGTGTATTTGCTAAACTCAAACTCGATCGCCGCCTAGTTGCCTGTGTGCTTACCTTTGGTTTGATCACCCCCTATATGGTTTTACCTGTGGGTTTCGGTGGCATTTTCCTCAACAATATTCTGCTGAAAAATCTACATGACAATGGATTGGAAGCCATTACGGCCAGCCAAGTGCCAACGGCAATGATTCTGCCCGCGATTGGTATGATCTTTGGTCTGCTATTAGCGGTATTTTTCAGCTATCGCAAACCTCGTGAATATAAAGAAACTGCACTGACCGTGGTACAGCAGGACAATTTCGCGATCAATAAAAAACACATCGCCATCGCTGGAGTGGGGATTGTTGCCGCATTAGTCGTACAGTTGTTCACAGGTTCGATGATTATCGGTGCGCTTGCGGGCTTTATGGTGTTCACTTTTGGGGGCGTGATTGCGTGGAAAGAGACACATGATGTGTTCACTAAAGGCGTTCACATGATGGCGATGATTGGCTTTATCATGATTTCTGCGGCCGGTTTTGCCGCGGTGATGAAAGCCACAGGAGGCGTTGAAACGTTAGTCGCCTCACTATCCACCAACATTGGTGATAACAAAGCTTTAGCGGCTCTACTGATGTTAGTCGTAGGTCTGCTAGTGACGATGGGAATTGGCTCCTCTTTTTCAACCATTCCGATTCTCGCCACTATTTATGTGCCACTTTGTCTTTCGTTTGGTTTTTCACCAATGGCGACGGTTGCTCTGGTTGGTACTGCCGCAGCCTTGGGTGATGCTGGCTCTCCAGCTTCAGACTCAACGTTAGGCCCTACCTCTGGCCTCAATGCCGATGGTCAGCACGAACACATTTGGGAAACAGTAGTGCCAACCTTTATCCACTACAACCTGCCGCTCATTGTCTTCGGCTGGATTGCCGCTATGGTGCTGTAACTACAACGTAGTGAGAATAACACCTACGAAAAAGGCTTCCCTCGGGAAGCCTTTTTGTTACTAGACGGCTATTCAATCATTACATTCAGAGCGATTAAGCACCTTCGTTATGTAACTCTAGGTTAGCCAGATCTTGCTGAATCTCACGTTGATATTTTGCATCATCGCTACGCATGGATTCGAGGAAATCCAAGTATTGCTGATCGATATCCCCCGTCACGTATTCACCGTTGAACACTGATGCTTCAAACTTCACGATATCTGGGTTACCACAACGTACCGCGTCCACCAGATCATCGATCGTTTGGAAAATCAGAGCATCCGCACCAATTTGCTTACAAATAGCATCATTATCACGGCCGTGCGCAATCAGTTCATTCGCACTTGGCATATCAATACCATACACGTTCGGGAAACGGATCTCTGGTGCAGCAGAAACGATGTACACCTTCTTTGCTCCTGAATCTCGAGCCATTTCGATGATCTGTTCAGATGTCGTACCACGTACGATTGAGTCATCCACCAACAATACATTCTTATCCTTAAACTCTGAGCGAATCGCATTGAGTTTACGACGTACGGATTTCTTACGTTGTTGCTGACCCGGCATAATAAAGGTGCGACCAACATAGCGGTTTTTCACAAAACCTTGGCGATATGGTTTATCAATCGCCTGAGCGATTTGCAATGCGATATCGCACGACGTTTCCGGGATTGGAATTACTACATCAATATCGAGGTCGCTGTACTCATTTTTAATGCGCTCACCTAAGCGATTTCCCATTTCTACACGTGCGCTGTAGACCGAAATTTTGTCGATGAAGGAATCTGGACGCGCAAAGTAAACGAATTCGAAGATACATGGATTCAGGGCTGGGTTATCCGCACACTGCTTGGTGTAAAGCTCACCATCAAAAGTGACATAAATCGCTTCACCTGGTGCCACATCTCGCACAAAGTCAAAACCTACGGCATCCAATGCAACAGACTCTGAAGCCACCATGTATTCATGCTGGCCATTGGTTTCGCGCTTACCTAAACACAAAGGACGGATACCATGTGGGTCACGGAACGCAATCATACCATGACCAATGATCATAGCCGCCACCGCATAAGCACCACGAATGGTACGGTGTACATTGCTAATGGCACGGAACACGTCGTCCACGGTTACATTGCCTTTTACGGTGTCAATTTCATGAGCCAACACGTTGAGCAGTACTTCTGAATCCGATGTGGTGTTGACATGACGGCGATCTTTTTCGAATAACTTCTGGCGCACTTGATTCGCATTAGTCAAGTTACCATTGTGGGCGAGAGTGATACCAAAGGGAGAATTGACATAAAAAGGTTGAGCTTCTGAGGCACTGGAGCTGCCTGCGGTTGGGTAACGCACATGGCCTATCCCGACATTGCCTTGCAGGCGTTGCATGTGTTTCGCTTCAAAGACATCCTTGACTAACCCGTTTGCCTTGCGCAGACGAAAACGATTGCTTTCTATGGTACAAATACCCGCGGCATCTTGGCCACGATGCTGCAAGACAGTCAAAGCGTCATAAATTGACTGGTTTACAGGCGTTGTTCCCACGATTCCAACAATACCACACATGTCCTAATCCTCGATTTCAACCGTCTCCGGCGCTAAATCGCGCCAGAGAGAAAACTTGATGTTGCTTTTAGGTGTTCAAAGAACGGAGCAATAATGCGACTAAATTCAGGCACTAACTGCGAACTCTTCCACCACTCTGTATTTGGAAATGCGGTAAACGCATCCATGAAAAACAGACCTGCTGCGACAATCAATACTCCGCGTAATGCGCCAAACACCACACCGAGAATTCTGTCGGTTCCTGATAGTCCTGTTTTTTCGACCAGCTGGGCGATCACGTAGTTAACGATAGCACCCACAATTAAAGTCGCCACGAACAAAGCTGCAATAGCCGCCCCATTGCGAAACATATCGTCTTTAATGTTGGTAAAGTACACCGCCAGTTTGGCGTAGTACTCAGAGGCGATATAAAACGCCCCAAACCAAATCACTAAAGACAAGGCTTCTTTAGCAAAGCCGCGAACAAGACTGATCAGCGCAGACAGGCCGATCACACTTAAAATGACAATATCTAACCAGTTCATGAGTTCTTACATCTTAAGTTGGCGCGCATTTTAACAGAAAAAAACGCGACGCAAACGTTTTCTTATGGATTTAACGGTTTAAATTTGAGCAATTGACCTTTGGCACCGGTAATTTTTTCTAATTCCTGTAGCTGAGTTTCTAGCTTAGATTTCGAAACATCGGGACCAATAATTACTCGGGTAAAATCATTCTCTTGTTTGACATGCGCCTGATAGCCACGTTTTTGCAAATCCGCAACTACACTGCGCGCATTGTCCGCATTCTTAAGCGCCATTAACTGAATGATCCAAGCAGAATCTTGGTAATCGTTACTTTCTGGCACTTCCGTCACCGTAACCGGTACCTGCTCCACCACTTTTGCAGGTGGTGGATTTTTTGGCACAGAAGCGGTGCTTGCTGGTACAGATGGGGATTCAGTACCCGTTTGAGTGACTGACACCGGCGCTTCGGGCAGCACAATGGTATCTTGAACAGGATCCTGCACTTCAAACTTTTCTATTTCACCTTCTAGCTGCGGTTTAATAGGAATGCTAGCGATCTCTTCTTTAAAGTGCGTTTTCTTACCATCGAGCACATCAGGTAAAACAATCACACCGATCGCCACCAGCACTATGGTGCCAACTAAACGGCTTTGAAATTTACTGGCCATCTACTCTCCTCTCTTCTGCCAATGTTCAAGCACCTCACCTACGGTGTGGAAGGAGCCTGCTACCACAATGACATCTTGTGCAGAGGCTTGTGTCAACGTGGCTTCAAATGCCGCAACCGGATTTGCGTATTGAGGGTTACCTTCGGGTAAATACTGGCAAAGTTGCTCAGCCGTCGCGGCACGCGGTCCAGACAATGAAGCAGGATACCAATGACTCACTACAGGCTTTAATTCAGCAACTGTCGAGGCAATATCCTTATCGTGCAGCATACCCAGCACCAGATGAATAGTTTGATGCGGGTAGCGTTGCTTGAGTTGTTCCATTAAATAGTGTGCAGAATGTGGATTGTGCGCCACATCCAGCACTATGGTTGGCTCACGGCTAATTACCTGCATACGTCCCGCCAATTGCGCATTACGTAGCCCTTCGACAATATTAATGTCACTGATTTCCAGCCCTGAACAACCCAGTGCCATCAGAGCCGTGGCAGCATTAGGTAAAGGCAATGAAGGGATCGGTAAGTCGGTTAATTCAAAACGCCCACTGCGCCAGTGCCAAGTGGTTTCTGAGGTTTTTTCATAACTGAATTGGATTTCGACCTGATGCAATTTGGCACCAATATCATCAGCATGCGCGGCAACTGTCGCTGGTGGCTTAGGTTGACCACAAATCGCAGGTTTACCTGAGCGGAAGATTCCCGCTTTTTCATAACCGATGACAGCAATGTCGTTACCGAGCCAATCAGTATGATCTAGCGCTAAGCTGGTAATCACACTGACATCGTGATCAACAACGTTGGTGGCATCGAGGCGACCACCAAGCCCCACTTCGAGCAGCAATACATCGACTTTCTGTTGTTGGAAAAGATAAAGCGCAGCTAACGTGCCAAATTCAAACAAGCTTAAGCTCACCTCACCACGCTCTTGCTCAATGTACGTAAACGCTTGGGTGTGCATCTCATCAGGCAGATCCTTCCCATTGATACGTACGCGCTCGTTATAATGAATTAGATGAGGCGAGCTGTACACGCCGACAGAATAGCCAGCTTGAAGCAAAATGGCTTCCATGAGTGCACAAGTGGAACCTTTACCATTGGTGCCCGCAACTGTAATGACAGTTGGCGCTGGTTTAGTCAGTTTGGCTTTTTGAGCAACGGCTTGAACGCGTTCTAAGCCGAGATCGATTGCTGAAGTGTGTATGTGGGCTAAATAATCAAGCCACATCGCGAGTGGGGATGTGGCTTGAGGAACAGGCTTTTGAATCATCTAACGTACAACCATAGAATTCGTTGGTTTAGTTAGCGCCTACTTTACCTTTTTTTGTTGGCTTCTGGTACCGCATAAGGTGCTTCATTTGGCGCGCCGTTCACAGAAACCACTAGCGGAGAAGCTTGGCCAGTCATTTTAGCTAATAGACTAGAGACACGTTGGCGCATATCTCGACGATCAACGATCATATCAATTGCTCCATGCTCAAGCAGGAACTCACTACGTTGGAAACCTTCTGGTAGATCTTCACGTACCGTTTGCTCAATAACACGACGGCCTGCAAAACCGATCAACGCTTTAGGCTCACCAATGTTGATGTCACCTAGCATCGCCAAACTGGCTGATACACCACCCATGGTTGGGTCAGTCATTACTGAAATGAAAGGCAGGCCTTTATCAGACAAACGCTCAAGAGCAGCACTGGTTTTCGCCATCTGCATCAGAGACATCAATGCCTCTTGCATACGAGCACCGCCACTGGCAGAGAAACAGACCAAACCACAATTGTGTTCAATCGCCGCTTCAACAGCACGAACAAAGCGAGCACCTACCACAGAGCCCATTGAGCCACCCATGAAGGAGAACTCAAACGCACAAGCGACAACTGGCACATTCAACACTGAACCTTTCATTACCACCAGCGCATCTTTTTCGCCACTGGCTTTTTGCGCCGCAACAATACGCTCTTTGTAACGCTTAGAATCTTTAAATTTCAGTTTGTCTTGCGGCTCTAGCTCTTCACCAAGCTCAAAACGTTCGCCTTGATCAAGAAACGTTTCTAGACGGCGACGCGCTTTCATACGCATATGGTGATCGCACTTAGGACAAACTTCTAGGTTACGCTCCAGTTCCGCGTAATAAAGCACTTGTTCACACGACGTACATTTAGTCCAAACGCCTTCTGGGATAGAGGCTTTGCGTGAACTACCAATGTTGCTTTTCTCTAAAATTTTTTCGAGCCAACTCATGGAAGACCTTTTACTTTCAATCTCCCGCCATCAGCAGGAGAGATAAATTCGACAAAAATGCGTGTGGATTAAAGCACAGAAAATGCCAACTGTAGACAAAAAACTGGTTGTACCTATTCTTGCTCTTCGGCTAAAGCACAATATTGTTTATTTTTGAGTCAATTACTACCCACTAGTTCAAATTATCCGGCAAGAAAAGTGGCCCAATTGGCATTTTTGGCAATGCAAAATGTGCTGGGTAATCCACTTCAACCAGATAAAGTCCTTCGGCTTTTGCTGTCGCGGCAGCCAAAGTGCGATTCTTCTGCTCAAGTAACCACTGGATCCACTCAGGCTTTTGTTCACCACGACCCACTGCAATCAAACTACCTGTGATATTACGCACCATATGATGCACAAACGCATTGGCTTTGATATCAATCACGACATAACGACCGTGACGCGTCACATTCAGGTGCATGATGTTGCGCCAAGGGCTGCGTGATTGGCAATGCACTGCACGAAATGAGGTGAAATCATTTTCGCCCAGCAAGTATTGTCCAGCTTGCTGCATTTTCTCGACATCCAGCTCACCGTGATAATGGCTGACACCAGAATTCAAAATACCAGGGCGATAGACGTGGTTATAAATGACATAGCGATACCGTCTGGCTGTAGCACTGAATCGTGCATGAAAATCGTCAGGAACCGCGGTTGCCCAACGTACTGCCACATCTTTTGGCAAGTTGGCGTTTGCCCCCATGGTCCACGCCACCATCTGGCGTTCAGCGGTAGTATCAAAGTGCACTACTTGCCCAGTGCCATGTACCCCTGCATCGGTTCGGCCAGCACACTGAACTTCAACTGGATGGTTGGCAATTTTGCTTAGCGCTTTTTCTAATGCTTCTTGAACACTTTTTACTTCCCTCTGGCGCTGCCAACCATAGTAGTGAGTACCGTCATACTCAATACCTAACGCGATTCTCATGCTGTTTGTCTCAATAAAAATGGGGCGGGCAGTATAAACAGTTTGCCAATAAATTTCTAATTACATAAAAAGCAAGAGGCAGCTTAGCTGCCTCTTAAGGGATGATTATGCTCGACCATTGAGCACGTCGATGAGCCGTTTAGCTTGTTGGCGAATCTCGTCATCTCCATCAACAATTGCCTCTTCGAGCAGTTTAATTGCACCTTTCTCATCATTCATCTCGATGTATATCTTCGCAAGGTCCAATTTACCCGCCGCTTCCGCACCACTATCCACATCAATGTCTCGAATGTCACCAATCACATCAGGGAACTCATCCAAGCCCACATCGAGTTTCAGGTCTTCTTCATCAGGATTTAAGCTCTGTTCTTCCGATTCAACTTGAGCCATTAACTCATCAATCGTCATGTAGCCATCACGCTGCGGATCGAAATCTAGTAACTCTTCTTGTGATCCCCAGTTTTCAGATTTAGCTTGTGGCTCTGGTGTTTCACTAGCCCAAATCGCTTGCTCATCTTCCGGTACTTCATCAGATAACTGTGCCTGCTGATCTGCGGTTAAGTGAAATCCATTCCAATCCTCACCGCCCATCTGCAACATGGCATCAATATCCATGCCTGCACTGTCAATGGTTTTCGCATCTAGCGGACGATCAAAACTAAAAGGTTTTTCGCCATCAGAATTGTCACTCAGCCAATCATGTAATGCTTCTTCGTCATAGCCTTG
>JBOFIW010000495.1:0-2351 GCA_051650365.1 Vibrio sp.
TCGGAACTTTAGGAGTACAAAAAGAACCACGAAAATGACTGAACCATCAACTTTCTTGTGCTTAATGGTTTCAACACACCAATGACAAATGAAGCTTGATGCATCATCTATTTCGCTTGACGTTACATTACGTCGTACAAAATCAATTTATGGATAATAAATTAGGACTTAATAAGATGAACAAGACTCTGATTGCTCTTGCTGTATCAGCTGCTGCAGTGGCTACTGGCGCTTACGCAGATGGAATTAACCAAAGCGGTGACAAAGCAGGTTCAACTGTTTACAGCGCGAAAGGTACTTCTCTAGAGATCGGTGGTCGTGCTGAAGCACGTCTGTCTCTAAAAGATGGCAAAGCACAAGACAACTCTCGTGTACGTCTAAACCTGCTAGGTAAAGCAGAAATCAACGACAGCCTGTACGGCGTAGGTTTCTACGAAGGTGAATTCACTACTGCTGACAATACTGGCGGTTCAGATCTAGACAACCGTTACACCTACGCGGGTATCGGTGGTACTTACGGTGAAGTAACTTACGGTAAAAATGATGGCGCTCTGGGCGTAATAACTGACTTCACTGATATCATGTCTTACCACGGTAACTCAGCAGCAGACAAAATTGCTGTGGCTGACCGTACTGACAACATGCTGGCATACAAAGGTCAATTTGGTGATCTGGGCGTAAAAGCAAGCTACCGCTTTGCTGACCGCGTAGACAGCACAACTAACCCTGGCGAATACGCAGACAACGGTAAAGATGGTTACTCTCTGTCTGCAATCTATGCTTTCGGTGACACAGGCTTCAATGTTGGCGCGGGTTACGCAGATCAAGACGAACAAAACGAATACATGCTGGCAGCTTCTTACCGCATGGAAAACCTGTACTTCGCAGGCCTGTTCACTGACGGCGAAAAAGCAGCAACTAACGGTGATTACACTGGTTACGAGCTAGCGGCAGCATACAAACTGGGTCAAGCAGCGTTTACGACTACGTACAACAACGCAGAGACTAACAGCGAAACTTCAGCAAATAACGTTGCTATCGACGCGACTTACTACTTCAAGCCTAACTTCCGCACTTACATCTCTTACAACTTCAACCTGATTGATTCTGGTGATTCAATTGGTGTAGTTGGTGGCAAATCTGTTGCTACTAAGATTTATGCAGAAGACGAACTGGCTATCGGTCTACGTTACGACTTCTAATTGTTGACTTAATGTCACACGCCAAACGCCTGCTAACTAGCAGGCGTTTTTCTATCTGGCTATACTTCAGCAATCATCTGTTCTGGAAGTTTTTGGCTATGTTTTTTTCAATTTCGCCTCGCAAGCTACTGCTCTTAAGCGCTTTTCTCTTTCACCCAATAGCCAATGCGCAAACTCAGTTGGATTCAGCCACCAATAAACTCCCTGCAGGATCACGCTTCGCGTTATTGATTGAAGATGTCGCTTCACAGCAGCCCGTGCTCAATGTGAATACGCATCTTTATTATCCCCCCGCTAGCACACAAAAAATTTTCACGGCGCTCGCGGCTAAACTCGAATTGGGTGATGATTTTCGCTTCCGAACGGAATTAACCCGCTCAGGGCCTGATTGGGCCATTCGCTTTTCTGGTGATCCAACCCTAACCACTGCCGATTTAACCGCTCTCCTCAAAGAACTAAAATCACAAACGGGTGGAAAAATCGAGGGAGATTTGTGGCTAGATAACAGCATATTTAGCGGCTATGAACGAGCTGTAGGTTGGCCTTGGGATATTCTCGGTGTTTGCTACAGTGCCCCCGCTAGTGCCATCAATTTGGATGGAAACTGCATTCAAGCCTCTATTTATACTGAACCGCAAGGAAAAACCCGCGTTTACGTACCTGAACAATACCCTGTGCATGTTCAATCTCAAGCGATTAGTGTCAGCAAAAGTGAGCAAGAAAGCCTACTGTGCGATTTGGAGCTCACGGCTAACGCAGAAAATCACTATAAATTGGATGGCTGTCTGATGCATCGTGATAAGCCCCTCCCCTTAAAATTCGCGGTACAAGATACAGGTTTATACGCCCAGCGCATCCTCTATCGTCTACTTACTCAACTGAATATTGAGCTCAAAGGTGAAATCAAGTTGGGTAAAGCCGCTTTTAAACAACCTCAAAAAGCCGCTTATCACCAATCTGAACCACTGCCTGTTCTACTAAAAACCATGCTGCTAGAATCGGATAACCTAATTGCAGATACTCTAACAAAAACGTTAGGACACTATTTTTACTTACAACCGGGCAGCTTTGCTAATGGCACGCAAGCGATTAAGCAGATTTTTTATTCCAGAACGGGAATTTCATTAGAAGATGCTCAGTTGGCTGACG
>JBOFIW010000496.1:0-3000 GCA_051650365.1 Vibrio sp.
GTGTTGTTGAGCTTGTGCCAGTAATGTAAAGGGATCTTCTCGTGACGATGTCACGCCATTCTGAGTGCTGATTTTTGTTTCATCACCAAAGGTCACTAAAGTGGCTAAAGGATTGGCGACCAGAATATCAAAGCGGCTATCCATATGGGTGGTAGAAGCGGAGCGCAGCAGCATCGCCCAAGGTTGCTGTTCAATATGCGTGAAAAATTGTTTAGCAATATCAGGGTGATAAGTTAACTGTTTGTGTTCAATTGACAAAATTTGGTTGTTATTCATTTGTGTAATTTGTGACAGAGAAACCGTTCATTGCGTAGCATCGCGGGGAAACCAAGAGTATCATAAAAATCTCATACAAAGCTGCTACTTAAAGAGTGAGAGCTTTCTTCCATTTGGAAAGCAGTTGTCCACATAAATAGCGGCAGTACACGGAAGCATAACAATAACGAGGCAAGCAATGACGGTAATTCGCAAGCAAGATGTGATCAGCAGTGTTGCTGATGCGCTGCAGTACATCTCCTACTACCACCCATTAGACTTTGTAAAAGCCCTAGAAAAAGCCTACCAACGTGAAGAAAGCCAAGCGGCGAAAGACTCGATAGCTCAGATTCTGATCAACTCTCGCATGTCAGCGGAAGGACACCGCCCAATTTGTCAGGATACAGGTATTGTTACTTGCTTCGTGAACATCGGTATGGCTGTGCAATGGGATTCCACCGATATGACAGTGCAGCAGATGGTGGATGAGGGCGTGCGCCAAGCGTACACTAACCCAGATAATCCATTGCGTGCCTCGGTATTGATGGATCCTGCGGGCAAACGCATCAATACCAAAGACAACACCCCAGCGGTGGTACACATTAACATGGTGCCGGGCGATAAAGTGGATATTCAAATTGCGGCCAAAGGTGGCGGCAGTGAAAACAAAACCAAGATGGTGATGCTCAACCCGTCCGATGATATTGCGGAATGGGTAGAGAAAACCGTGCCGCTTATGGGGGCGGGCTGGTGTCCACCGGGTATGCTCGGTATTGGTATTGGCGGTACTGCCGAGAAAGCCGCGGTGCTGGCGAAAGAAGCCTTGATGGAACACATTGATATTCATGAGCTGATCGAACGTGGCCCACAAAACGCTGAAGAAGAGCTGCGTTTAGACATTTTCAACCGTGTGAATAAGCTTGGCATCGGCGCGCAAGGCCTTGGCGGTTTGACTACTGTAGTTGATGTGAAAATCAAATCTGCGCCCACTCATGCAGCTTCAAAACCTGTGTGCTTAATTCCGAACTGTGCGGCAACTCGCCATGTGCATTTCACTCTTGATGGCAGTGGTCCTGCGCAGCTAACACCACCTAAGTTGGAAGATTGGCCGCAAATTACTTGGGAAGCAGGTGCGAATACGCGTCGAGCCAACTTGGATAATATCACCCGTGAAGAGATCCAAACTTGGAAGACGGGTGAAACCGTATTGCTGTCTGGCAAGATCCTAACCGGCCGTGACGCTGCACATAAACGCATTCAAACTATGCTGCAAAAAGGTGAGAAACTGCCTAACGGCGTAGATCTGAAAGATAAGTTTATCTACTACGTAGGCCCAGTTGATGCAGTGCGTGATGAAGTGGTAGGCCCTGCTGGGCCAACAACCTCAACGCGTATGGACAAGTTTACCGACATGATGCTGGAAGAAGTGGGCGTCATGGGCATGATTGGTAAAGCAGAGCGAGGCCTAGCAACCGTTGAATCGATCAAGAAACACAAAGCCGTTTATTTGATGGCTGTGGGTGGTGCGGCTTACCTAGTGGCGAAAGCCATCAAGAAAGCTCGCGTGGTCGCATTTGAAGATCTCGGTATGGAAGCGATCTACGAATTTGAAGTCGCAGACATGCCCGTAACTGTCGCGGTTGACTCAACTGGCGCGAATGCGCATCAAATTGGCCCAGATACTTGGCGAGTAAAAATCGCTGAAGCTGCCAAGTAAAGGGTTTCATCTCGTTCTTTAAGCGAGACACTTGGCAAAAAAATGACAAAGGTGCAGCGCAAGTTGCACCTTTTTAATATTACAATTCATCTCGTTATTGATACGTCAGGAGTTATACATGCCTCGTTTTATTCAAATTCTACAAATTATTATTGCGGTGGTGATTGGTGCAGTGGTCGGTTATGACCTCATTCTGCATGGCATCAGTATTTTCAATGAGAAATATGTCACTATCACTTGTGCCTTGTTTGTATTGCTCGAAATCGCTTTGTTTGTGATCTACAAATTGATTGAAGAAGACTAGTTTCTCCTCATCACCTCTATAATCTGAACGATCCTTAAACACGGTAGAGGTGAGTTATCTACCAATATTCCGCTAGATACCTACGCTAGAAATGGTGTAGGCATTTACTTAGACAACTTGAAGTTGCAGCGTATACCGCTGTAACTTTCAAGTCGGAAAGGCTATTCATCTCACATTAAGCTTGAGTTTATTAAGCTGTGCTAAATCCTAATTTGGAGTAAAGAATGCAGCGGATTCGTCAAGAAATGAGCGATTTTATCCATCGTGGTATGGATTCTCATGTGCGTTTGGCCGTGACGGGGCTTTCTCGAGCGGGCAAAACCGCCTTCATCACCTCGCTGGTTAATCAGCTATTGCACACCTCCACCCATCAGAATTTGCCACTATTGGCTGCGGGGCGAGAACAGCGTTTTATCGGTGCTAAACGTGTGCCACAAACCAACATGATGGTGCCTCGCTTTGCTTATGATGAAGCTTTGGCGCAACTGCAAAGCAGTCCTGCACAATGGCCAGTGCCAACGCGAGATGTGAGCGAAATTCGTCTGGCGATCAAATACAAGCCGAAAAAACGCAGCAAAAAGTTATTAACCAGCAGCGCGACTCTATATCTCGACATCATTGACTACCCTGGAGAGTGGTTGCTCGATTTACCTCTATTAGAGATGGATTACGCAACCTGGTCAGCACAGCAATTTAATGCCCTGCATGGCTTGCGCAAAGAACT
>JBOFIW010000497.1:0-2653 GCA_051650365.1 Vibrio sp.
GATGTCCTGCCGATTCGACAAAACAGAGCAGGCGTTTCTCCAAGCTGCCACTGCGCCCCATACCAAGTTCATCTTGTAAACGTAAGATCGGAATGTTTTCTTCACGTAGACGATAGAGCTCAATCCCGCCCGCCGCATGTTTTACGCTGCTAGTATTGATTTGAATTGATTCGACAATTGTCAGTAAAGGAATCACATACACTTGATCAGCCACTTTGACTAGCTGGCCATCTAGGATGGCCAGTGTCAGTGGCAAACTAATAGTAAAACGGCTACCGCCCCCCAGTTCCGACTCGACTTCAATCTGCCCACCGAGCTCTTCAATATTCCGTTTCACCACATCCATGCCGACTCCACGGCCAGAGATATCAGAAACCTGTTCTGCGGTGGAAAAACCAGGAGCAAAAATTAAATTAATAATCTGTTTATCGGTGAGATCGCTACGCTGAGTTTGGGGTTCTAACACCCCTTTTTCGATGGCTTTGCGCCAGAGCTTGTCGCAGTCAATTCCTGCACCATCATCACCAACTTCGACAATAATGGAGCCGCCTTGGTGGAACGCTTTCAAGGTGATAACGCCCGTTTCTGGCTTGCCTTTTTCTAACCGCTCCTCGGGCATTTCAACCCCGTGATCGATACCGTTCCGGACTAGGTGTACCAACGGATCAACAATACGCTCCAGCACGGTTTTATCTAATTCCGTTTGTTCACCTTGGATTTGTAAATCGACTTTCTTACCTAAACGCCCACACAAATCTCGAACTAAACGTGGGAAGCGACTGAAAGCAAAACTCATCGGCAACATACGAATATTCAACACGTTTTCTTGCAAGTCTTTGCTGTTTTGCAGTAGTTGTGCTAATCCGGCTTTAAGTTTCTCTAACTTATCCATAGAGAAATCATTGCCTAGTTCAGTCAGCATAGATTGGGTGATCACCAGTTCGCCAACCAAGTTAATTAAGTTATCAACTTTCTCGATATCCACTCGAATCGAAGAGACACTCGATTCCATTTTGGCTGGCTTATTGGCCACTTCTGTCATTCTGGTGGGAATAGAACTATTTTCAACTGGCTCCACTTTTTCCGCCACCAACGGCTGGCTCACACTCGTAGTCTGAGACGGCTCAGGTGTAGTAACGGTTACCGCGGTAAGAGAGATATCATTGCCATCATTAGACATATCGTCTTTCGAAGCACTGGGCTCATTAGTTTTACAATGCATAGGTTGCAAGACTAAATCACACTCATCTTCAACCCATTCAAACAATTCTCGAATATCACTTTCGGAGACTTCACCAAATAATCGAATCGTCCAGCTCAAGTAACAGAGCTCTGGATCGATTTCCGCTAACTCTGGTAACCCTTGGTGATGCATTTCAATTTCACATTGCGTTCCTAGTTCATGCAACTCACGTAAAATTCGCAGTGGATCGTTACCGCTATAGAACAGCGTTTGATGAGGCACAAACTGAATGTGCCACCCTTCTACTTTAGTTAATTCAACACTCTCAGGAACCGGCTCAGCAATAACAGGGCAAGTGTTTGCTGAACTCTCAATGGATATTGATGATGGTTCGGCCAGTAGAGTCTGTAGTTCAATACTCACTCGCTCTTTGAGTGCTTGATCACTCTCGGTATTCTGCTCACGGCTATCAAGCATGTTACGAATTACATCACAGCTTTTTAGCAGCGTATCAACACCTTGCGCCGTTAGCTGTTTTTTCTGATTGCGGATCAAGTCAAGGTAGGTTTCAACCGCATGAGTAAATTCACTGATTTCATTCAGGTTGAAAGTGCCTGCACCACCTTTAATCGAATGCGCGGCACGAAAAATGGTATTTAAAACTTCGAGATCCACTTGAGAAGGATCCAGTTGCAATAACTCTCTTTCCAACGTCTCAAGATTTTCACGACATTCAACGTGAAAAATCTTACGCAATTGCTCCATATCCAAAGCCATAACTCACCCGCCAACAGATTCATTTTTATTATTTGAAGGTTCAGTTTTCTATAAAACGCGCTGTAATGTTTTTAGCAATGTTTCCGGGTTGAAAGGTTTGACTAACCACCCCGTGGCACCTGCCACTTTACCTTCTTGCTTTTTTTCTGGGCTAGTTTCCGTGGTCAGCATCAGGATCGGGATGAATTTATATTGGTTTTGCATCCTAACCGCTTTGACAAAATCAAATCCGCCCATGATGGGCATGTTGACGTCCGAGATGATCACATCAAAACGGGTTTTCTGCGCTTTGGTTAAAGCATCACGCCCATCGGATGCCGTTTCTACCTCATACCCCGCGTCTTGAAGAGTATGGGAAACCATTTGTCGAATCGAAATTGAATCATCTACTGCCAAAACTTTTGTCATAGATTATTTCCTCACTCACTTTTGACTTGCATTAGGTCTTTTATGCCTAGTTGCGCAAGCCCGCCTTCTAGAACGTCAGATAATTGGTCAAAATGGATCTCAAGCCCACTGTGCTGTGCTGTCATCAGCAAAGAAGTAAGTAACTGCAAACCTGCGGAATCCATTCGGACGACCGCCGAGCCATCAATCATCAATGGCTCTTCTTTTGCAATCCATAGCAAAAATTGTTGTTTACACTCGTGTACATGGGCAATGTCTAATGCTTCATTCAGAGTCAACATGGCA
>JBOFIW010000498.1:0-1441 GCA_051650365.1 Vibrio sp.
CAAGTGATGCAAAACCCTATGCTCATCAAACAAGCGGTTGAAGAACTGGGGCTAGACTTTGCCAAAGTGGAAGAAGCGAAAGCCAAACTACAACAATAATTTCGCTATAAAGCTATAACAACCACTCCCCCCAATCTTGATTTCTCTTTCCAACATAGGCTGTAAGTAAAACGCTTACAGCCTCCCAAGTTCATTTTTATCTCCCCTGCGTCCATAAAAATGGACACTGAAAAACCATACAAATTGTCAAATTAACGACAGAAAAACGTGATAAAACAAGCATAAGTTAATGCCATAAATGCAATTAGTGTTATACTCCGAGCCTATTTTCAGCCAGAGACTACGCTCACTTGGCTTAGTGCAACTTGGATAGCACCTTTAACATATGGAAGTGACCACCCCGCTTACCACGAGGTCACGCACTCTATGTCTTTCTTCAAAAATCTAGCGATAGGCAAAAAAATCGCAATCGCGCTCGCCGTAATTGCTCTCATCAACTTAGCTTTTGGTAATTATCTATACCGCTCTCTCGAAAGCATCAAAAATGATGTGCTCAATATGACTGACGACACTTTGCCTTCAATGATGTTGGTTAACGATCTCAAATACGACATGTCTTCCGTGCGTCGAGCTCAAATTAGCCTACTTTCTGCAACCGATGAAGCTGAGATCGCCGACGATATTCGCTGGACGAACGATCACTACAAACACATTGAGCAAGCACTGAATCGCTATGAACGCAGCATTTGGACTGATCATGAACGCGGCATCTTCATGCCTGTCAAAAACCTGTGGCAAGAGTATTTACGCCAACTCAGCTCATTTAATAGTGATATCCAACAAAAAAATTTAAATAAAGCGCAGCAAGATATGCAACGCTCTCTACCTACCTTTGAAAAATTGGAAGTGGCGATTGATGAACTGCTGAAGCTCAACCTCTCATATGTGGATCGCAACCGTGATGGCCTCACCTCGCTACTTGATACCATTACTCACTTTTCCATCACTAGCATCGTCGCTCTTCTGGGTTTTATGTGCCTTATCACTTGGCTACTGACCAACCTCATCTGCCGTCCTTTACAACAAGTTGTTGATCAAGCAAATGCAATTGCCGAAGGTAATTTAGGACACCATTTAGACCGAACCACCATTGGCCAAGATGAGCTTGGTGAACTGGCGGATGCCTGTAGCAAAATGCAAAATAACCTACGCCTGATGGTTGAAGAGATCATTACCAGCGCAACGCAATTAGCGCACGCAGTTGATGAAGTGAGTGCGGTGTCTGAACAAACTTCGCAAGGTATGCAGATCCAACAAGGTGAAGTGATGCAAATTGCCACAGCAATGACGGAGATGAAATCCACCGTTGAAGAAGTGGCACGTAACACCGAAATCGCATCCGATTCTTCTCGTGAAAGTAGCCAACACGCAGACTTAGGTT
>JBOFIW010000499.1:0-4209 GCA_051650365.1 Vibrio sp.
TTGAGATGGTTGATCACACCTTTATTTTCACCGTAGTGGAAGCTCACATCATCAAACGTAATGCCGCCGTGCTTAACCACTAAAGGTTTAGCATCCTGCTTATCTTTCACTGTGATCGGTTTGCCAAGCATGGTCATGCCGTCCACTACCGTACCGATATTTTCAAACAGGGCGCTAACTTCCCACATGATCCATTTAGACATGCCGTTGATACGCAAGGATAAACTGACTGCAACCGCAATGGCACCGACGCTGATGGCGCTGGTGGTCCAGAGATAAATCGACAGGGCTGCAATGGTAAACACCAATAAGTAGTTGGCCATTTCTACCCAAATATTAAAGCCTGTCACCAAACGCATTTGGCGATGTACGGTGCCCAGAAAATCTTGCATGCCTTCTTCGGCGTATTGCGTTTCACGTTGACTGTGTGAAAACAGCTTTACCGTCATGATGTTGGTGTAGCTATCTACAATGCGTCCGGTCATCAATGATCGTGCATCGGCTTGCTCGGAAGCGACTTTTTTCAGCTTAGGCACGTAATACATTTGCACCGTGACATAGATGGCTAGCCAAATCAGCATTGGGATCATTAAGCGCCAATCGGCTTGTGCCAAAATCACCACAATCGCGGTGAAATAGACCATCACGTAGACAAACACATCGAGGCTTTTCATCACGGTTTCACGTACCGCGAGCGCCGTTTGCATCACTTTGGTTGAGATGCGCCCTGCGAACTCATCTTGATAAAACGACACGCTTTGTTTGAGTAGATAACGGTGTGCCAACCAACGGATTGACATCGGATAATTGCCGAGGAGTGTTTGATGGATCAGCAACGAATAGAGGCCGATTAATAAAGGCATGCCAACGAGCACCAACAAGCCCAAGCCCATTAATGTGTTCTGATTCTCGATCAAAAATGTGTCGGGATGACTGGTGGAAAGCCAATCGACCAACTTGCCCATAAAACCAAACAGGGAGACTTCAATGATCGCGATCGAAGTGCTGAGTAACGCCATCACCAAAAGTGGCTTTTCAAAACCACGTGTGTAGTGACGACAAAATGACCACAGAGTGTTGGGTGGACGTTGTGGATCACTGTTGGGGAAAGGTTCGGTAAAGCTTTCGAAGAGCTTAAACATGAGAAGATCCTTGCTGTGAATAGGGCGGAAGAGTAGGAAAAGCACGCGTTCGAGCGTCCGCCAAAATGTGATTTTCTGTTAAAACGCAAGCAGTATAACGTTATCCATCGGTGACTTGAAGTTATCCCCTTGCTACTTGCGCCGCAGTGCCAAGTGGTTTGAGGGTATGCCGAGTGAATGGTTAAGTTTTGTATCCCGTTTTGAAGTGAATCTAGCGGGGGTTTTTCACAACGTAAGTAATATTTACTGAAATAATTAACTTATACAGTCAATGATGAAAGTTTATCTGTGGAAATAAATCAAAATCAGCAAATCTTTAGTTAACATTCTGTTTACACTCTTGGAGTGAAATCGGTGATGAGTGCCTATTATGAATGTTCATCTACAACCCAATATGTTGATTCCGCGCTCTGCTGCGCAAACGGCTCGCGCTGTCGTCATGGTGCCGCCGAAAGAGTTCGGTTTTAATGCGCAAACCGCGCAAGATAATGCCTTTCAAAACCCGCTGGCACTGAGCGCTGAAACCATTTTGCAGCGTGCTATGGCCGAGTTTAACACTATGGTAAATGGCCTTCGCCAAGCGGGGGTAGAGGTTGTGGTATTTGATTACCCTCAAGGTTATGGTGAAACGCCGGATGCGGTGTTCCCCAATAACTGGTTTAGTACCACTGAAGCGGGCGAGCTATTTTTGTTCCCAATGGCGTGCGCAAACCGTCGTTTGGAAGTGCGCCCTGACGCCTTGATTAAGACCTTGCAACAACAGGGTTTTGTGGCGAAAGCGCAGCACTCTTTGCTGGCGTTTACTGAGCAGCAAGCGTTTTTGGAAAGCACCGGCGTGATGGTGATGGATCACTCCAATCGCACCATTTATGCGGGGCTTTCACAGCGCTGTGATCGTGAAGTGTTGGAAGTGTATGCCGAGCAAATTGGCTATTCGCGCGTGGTGTCGTTCCAAACTCGATTGCCCTCTGGCTCGCCGATTTATCACACCAATGTGATGATGGCGATGGGTGAGCATTTCTGCGTAATTTGCGATGAAGCGATCCCAGAATATGAGCGCCGATTTGTCGTGAAATCACTCGCCAAAGATAAACAGGTGATATCGATCTCGCTAGAGCAGATGAACCACTTCTGCGGCAATATCCTGCAACTAGAAACGCATGATGGTCAGAAAGTGATTGCGATGTCGCAATCGGCTTATGAGGCTTTTACACCCGCTCAACTCAACCAGCTTGCCACTCACGGTAAGTTGCTGCCTTTCGCCGTACCGACCATAGAAACCATCGGCGGTGGCAGTGTGCGCTGTATGCTGGCCGAGCTGTTCTTGCCCAAAGGGTAACTAAGGCTCTTATTGCCAGAATACCCAGCGTTGAGCTAATAGCGCTGGGTTTGGATGGCGATTTACAGGGTTTGCTGTCGATACTGTTTCGGTGAATACCCACTCCATTTACGAAATGCATGACGAAAGTTTGCGGCATCTGAAAAACCAACGCGTTCAGAGATCTCTTCAATATGCAGTTGGGTGGAGGCGAGATAATGGCGAGCAAGGTGATATCGAACGTGATCGAGGAGCTGCTGATAGCTGGTCGCCTCATTTTTTAAATGGCGTCTCAATGTGCGAGAAGACATCCCCAGCTCAGTAGCCAACTGTTCAATGGAGGGGTAATTGCCAGGATTTTCCACCAAGATCTGGGTAATTTTCTCTTTTAAAGAGGCACTGCCCGAGACTTTTTCCAACATCTCATCACACGACTTTAAGCACATTTGTAAGGTCATTGGGTTTGCAGCGGGAAGCGGTGCGTATAAGCTTGAGGCATCAAACTGCCACTCCAACCGTGGGCTGTCGAATTCAATGGTGCATTGAAATATCTGCTGATACCGCTCGCTGTATTCGGGCTTTGGGTAAGGAAAACGAATCAGTGTTGAAGGAAAAGGGTGTTGCATAACTTCTTCACAAAGGCTTTGAATGGCTGCAAACCAATATTCACAGCAAAAGGGTAATAAAGATTGTAAATCAATAAGTTGCTCAGCTTGGAAGTGGCCGGATTGCTCGTTAACCCACATTTTTTTCTTCAATACCGGCCCCGCAAGACGCAGATATTTAAAGCCCATCATCAATGCATCCAGCAAAGTATTACTGCTAAAAATGGCGTAGCCTAGCACTCCAAAGTCACTAAAACGGGCTTGTTGCCCGACTTTGAGGCCAAGCCCCGCTTCATGACAGAGCGCGAGCGCGTTGCTAAAAACCACCAATTTTTGCGCGAGCGTGGCGTGCGTTTCCGGTGAATGCAACTGTTTGAGCGTGATGCCACTGCCCTTGAGTAAGGCTTCCACATCGACTTTCGGCTCAAGGTAACGAACCAGAAGCTGTAAATCCAGTACACCGAAAGCCTGTGTATCTGGCTCATAAACAGCAGTGTATTCCACATTTCTCTCCTGATTTATCTCGATAATGATGGTTCGAAAAGGGGTTATGAGCCACATCAGTCAGCTCGATTTTGTCCGAATATCACCGTTTTTTGTCTTTTTGTAACCTGTGCTTAGTGTTATCGAAATGTTGTAATCACACAAATTGTACGGTGGGAGAAAAACATGAATAAGCTAGCAAAGCAAGAGCAGGAAGATCTGGATGCTTTCGATGAGATGAGTGGTCATCAGTCTCAAACAAGCGAACTCGCAACGTGGTTTTCTGAATTACGCATGGCTTATCAGGCTGATCCTTTGAGCCGTTATGCAGTGAGAAAGCAGCGTTTGTTAGAGCTGAAAAAACAGATCTCGCGTTATCAAAATGTACTGGCTGAAGCGATGAGCCAAGACTTTGGGGGGCGTTGCCATACAGAGTCAATTATGGCGGATATTCTTGCCCCTATTCTCGATATCAATCATGTGCTTCGCCATTTAAACCATTGGATGAAACCCAGCCGAAGGCCGACAGAATGGCTGTTTAAAGGCAATAAGCTTGAAGTTCGTTACCAACCCAAAGGTGTCGTAGGCATTATTTGTCCTTGGAATTTCCCCCTATATCTTTCGCTAGGGCCGATGATCACGGCGCTGGCCGCAGGCAATC
>JBOFIW010000500.1:0-2146 GCA_051650365.1 Vibrio sp.
AAATAGGCTAGAAAACTTGAATTACGCCCAATAAAAAACGCCCCAGTCAAATAGTGACTGGGGCGGCTGAATCAGCCTAATCCAATAACGTGAAACAAAAGGTCTGAAAGATAGAACATCTTACCTCTGTACCCTACGAGCGTTAATGTACAACAATTGGTCAGAATTGAAAATATTTTTTGTAGTTTTTTTTCATTAATTTTTAGGTTAACAACATAACTGTCTGAGCTTGGTAAACTTTTTTTAGCCATAAAAAAAGCCAGCGAACGT
Organism: Vibrio sp.; assembly: GCA_051650365.1. GTDB lineage: Bacteria > Pseudomonadota > Gammaproteobacteria > Enterobacterales > Vibrionaceae > Vibrio. Next base: position 271 of record JBOFIW010000500.1, read on the forward strand.
GCGCCGGCTCATATTACTGTGGAATTTTGCTGAAAAAATCAACTAATGAGCTTGTTCCCAATTATCTCCGTGTCCAGCTTCAGCAACCAGTGGCACAGCAAGCTCTGCGGCTGACTCCATCAGCCGTTGTACTTTACTTTCAATTTCGGATAATGATGACTCTTCAACTTCAAATACCAGTTCATCGTGTACTTGCATCAGCAATTTGACACGACCATCACCCTCTCGCTGAATCCACTCATCGACCAGCAGCATCGCTTTTTTGATGATGTCAGCCGCTGTACCTTGCATTGGCGCGTTGATCGCGGCTCGCTCTGCCGCTTTTCGACGCATTCCATTACGCGAAGTAATTTCAGGCAGGTGTAAGCGACGACCAAAAATGGTTTCTACATAACCTAATTCCGCAGCGCGACTGCGCGTGTCTTCCATGTACTGCATCACTCCTGGATAACGCTCGAAGTATTTATCCATATACTCTTGCGCTTCACCGCGTGGAATGCCGAGTTGTTTTGCCAAACCAAACGCGCTCATGCCGTAGATCAAACCAAAGTTAACTGCTTTGGCGCGACGACGCTGCTCACTGCTGACTTGCTCAATCGGCACACCAATGATTTCTGCCGCCGTGGCAGCATGAATATCTTTCCCTTCACGGAAGGCATCGAGTAATGCCTGATCACCCGACAGATGCGCCATGATCCGCAGCTCAATTTGTGAGTAGTCGACGGCCATGATTTTCCAACCATGCGGGGCAACAAACGCTTGGCGAATACGACGTCCTTCTTCATTACGCACAGGGATGTTTTGTAGGTTTGGATCCGTCGATGAAAGACGCCCTGTAGCCGTGACAGCTTGATGATAAGAAGTATGCACACGCCCTGTATTTGGGTTAATCATTTTGGGCAGCTTATCGGTATAGGTCGACTTGAGTTTCGCCAGACCACGATACTCAATCAGCACTTTCGGCAGTGGATAATCCAAGGCCAGCTCTTGCAACACTTCTTCATTAGTTGAAGGAGTACCTGATGGCGTTTTTTGCAATACAGGCAGCTTCATTTGCTCAAACAAAATGGTTTGCAGTTGCTTCGGTGAGCTGAGGTTGAATGGCTGGCCAGCCAGTTCATACGCCTTTTTTTCCAACTCATCGAGACGCAACGCAATTTCCTGTGATTGAGCACTGAGCAGCATGTCGTCGATCATGACACCTGTGCGTTCAATGCGTGACAACACAGGCACCAGCGGCATTTCAATTTCGCGATACACTTGTGCCAGTTTGCTATCTTGCTCAATCAGCGGGCTGATGCGCTGATGCAAACGCAAAGTTACATCCGCATCTTCTGCGGCGTACTGAGCGGCTTCTTGCAGATCGATTTGGTTAAAAGTGAGCTGATTTTTGCCTTTACCGGCGATCTGCTCAAAGGAGATACAGCTGTGCTGCAGGAAACGCAGCGCTAAGCTATCCATATCATGTTTGCCGCCTACGCTGTTATACACGTAGGATTGCAACATGGTGTCATGGCGAATACCACGCAACTCAACGCCATAGCGCGCTATCACACTCGCATCGTATTTGAGGTTCTGGCCGACTTTGGCTTTGCTTTCATCTTCCAGAAGAGGTTTAAGTTGGGCGATCACCCAAGCGCGATCCAACTGCTGCGGCGCATCTAGATAATCGTGCGCAACAGGCAGATATGCCGCTTCACCTTCAGCTACCGCAAACGACATCCCCACTAAGTTGGCCACCATGTAATCCAAGCTGTCAGTTTCGGTATCAAAGGCAAACAGTTCAGCTTGCTGTAATTTTTCTAGCCACAGATTGAAATCTTGCTCGTTAAGGATCGTTTGATACTGGCTGCGATCGATCTGTGCCGCAGGGCTT
>JBOFIW010000501.1:0-2205 GCA_051650365.1 Vibrio sp.
GAAATGAAGGAACGAAATAGGAAAGGAACGAATATTAAAAAGAAAACTAGCCGACCATGGCCATCTGCTGTGTGAAGAAAAGCGTATTGGCATCAGACATTCTGTCATGCATCACTTTAATCACTTGGCCAAATTCCAACGTTTTGCTGTCATTTAATGCAAAAGGAACGAGATCGGTATAGGCGCAAAGGGTAGCATTCTCCCCCACTTCCAATGCGATAAAAACTCCATCATTGAGAACATTATGTAGGCTTAGAAGCTCTCCTTGTTCAGGAGAATACCCTATACCTTGAGAATCAAAAAACCAGCTTTTAGGTTGGACTGGCTTATGAAACCGCTTAGCGGCAACACAGTAAAGAGCCAGCTCAGCTTTACGTGGTTCACTTAATGGTAAACAAGTAATGCGCTCTTTATACAGCTGAAAGTCGGAAGCGTCATCAACAGTAAAGTGGTTTTCGATAAACGCACAGTCGACTAAAAGATTACGACTGAGGTTTGTGCGAAATAGCATCTCATCACCAAGATTGAGCATCAGATAACCTTCGCTATCTGAGTAATACCAACTCCATTTGTCACTTGGTTTAAGCATTGTTCCACTCTCAACGATATTTTGGGGGACTAGGTAAAACCACTTAAATTACCTTTGCCTATGAATATCGGTAATTCTATGAGGGTACAGAGAAAAAAAAAGAGGAAATGCTTTACACATTTCCTCTGTAATTCATTTAAATGAATTGTCGAAATTACAAGTTCTTGACAATATCTGCAACTAAGTGTGGGCCTTGATAAATAAAACCACTATAAACCTGAACGAGTTTGGCTCCCGCCATCAGTTTTTCTTTTGCGGAGATGTAGGAATCAACACCACCGACACCAATAATTGGAATGGCTTCACCGAGTTCTTTATACAGACATTTGATCACTTCTGTACTACGAGTTTGTAGAGGACGTCCACTGAGGCCCCCCGCTTCATCAGCAAACTTCATGCCTTCTACTAATGAACGATCTAAAGTGGTGTTGGTTGCAATCACCCCATCAATTTTGTTTTTCAATAGAGACTGACAAATCTGCTTAATTTCGTCGTCACTTAAATCTGGAGCAATTTTTAATGCAAGTGGTACATATTTATCATGCTTAGTTGCCAATTCTGCTTGGCGTATTTTCAAAACAGAGAGCAACTCATCAAGAGCTTCACCATATTGAAGTGAGCGAAGCCCAGGTGTGTTAGGTGAAGAGATGTTCACGGCAATGTAACCAGCATAAGGGTAGACTTTGTCCATACAGATCAAATAGTCCTCTGCCCCTTTCTCGATCGGAGTATCTTTGTTTTTACCAATGTTGATCCCGAGGACTCCATCGTATTTGGCACGTTTAACATTTTCGACCAAGTTGTCCACACCAAGGTTATTGAAACCCATACGATTGATGATGCCTTCAGCGTGCACTAAACGAAACAGGCGTGGTTTATCATTGCCTGATTGTGGTCTTGGTGTCACGGTCCCTACTTCCACAAAGCCAAAACCCATCGCCCCAAATGCTTCAATACACTCGCCATTTTTGTCGAGTCCTGCCGCTAAGCCGACAGGATTTTTGAAGGTTAAGCCCATGCACTGAACTGGACGATGAGGAAGTTGTTGGCGATAGAAAAGATCGAGAGGAGTGCCAGTAAAGCGTTTGAAGTTAGAGATGGCGAGATCATGTGCTTTTTCAGCATCCAATTGAAAAAAGCCAGCTCTGGCTAAGCGGTAAAGCATTGTGCCTCCGAAAAAAAAGCCCCGAGTAAACGGGGCGTTATTATTGACGCATTCGTCAGGCAATTCAATGCTTATTCTGCGCTTAGGCAATTTAAGTTGAGCAAAGTCAACTCTCGTAGAGCAACTGAGAATTTTGCAAACTCGTGCAGTGTGCCGACTCTAAATTCACTGAGAATGTTTTCCCAACGAGCAATTGATGCTTGATTGCTCTCTAGCCATTTAGTCAACGCTTGCTCAACTTCCAGTTCAATACCATTTGAATGTTCCCCAAGCACATGAGCAGTCAGTTGGCGCTGTTGCCAATCAAGATCTTCACGGAAAGAGGCTCTGGCTAACGCTTGCCAATGGTTGTCTACGGCTTGTTGGTTAATCTGTTTTAAGAACCAATGTAGCGATAGGCGATCCCCTAAGCTGAAGTACAGTTTAGCAATTTGAGTCACTGCTATGTTTT
>JBOFIW010000502.1:0-1460 GCA_051650365.1 Vibrio sp.
AGGATCTTCAGCGTTTCAACTTGGTTGGAGTGGTAGACAGTAAACACAATGCACTCGGCGTTTCAAAGCTTGGGAATGGCAAGAATAGCATAAGAGCTTGATACACCGAAAAACTTACCAGCAGAATCAAAACTAACATTTTGAACAAGGCCAACTATAGTTATTCATGTGTCATTGACATTCTCGCTAAACAAAGGAGTTATGACTTAACTTATGGTTGATAAGCCTATTTATGTCATCGCCGCTGAGGTCGCCGCTGAGTTGCACCGTAGCGTGCTCATCGCGAATAAATTATCACTGGTTGCCAGTAATGCACGCGCTTTGGCGTTGCGTGCCGGGGCAAGCGCGGCAGGGTTTCGTCCTATTACCGATGCGATTGATGACCTCGTAAACTCGACACTCAGCACCTCTAAGATCATCAATCTGCAAGCCCAACAATTGTGCCAACTCGCGATAGCCAGTGCTCGATCACTTAACTTATTAGAGCGTGTAGAAAAGGTTTATCACGCCAACCAGCCAGCCTATTGCCAGAGTCGGCTAGATGGCATTAAGCAGAATAATCAGCGCGTTTATCAAGAAATCAATCATCGTTTCGAGAGTGAATACAAAACCTTATACCAATTGTTGCAAGATCTGTATGAAGATTTACGCATCGCCAAAATCATCTCGGTCATGCTCAGCGTCGAAGCCTCACAAACCGATGATAAATTTCAACTTCAACTCAATTTGATTGCTGAGGATGTCTCTGAACTTGCACAGACGATTCAAGGACACGTTATGCTTTCTCTTAATATTTTTTCGAATAGGTGATTCATGCAAAGCAAAGTTTTGTTTGAAAATCAGCAGCACCGTTGGCTCGTATTCGCTCGTGACCCACAAAAGCCTGATGGCATTATTGATACCAACCAGTACATGATCATGAACAAAGGACAAGCCATGTTGCTTGACCCAGGCGGCATTGAGCTGTTTTCAGCTATGCTGGGTTGTGTGGTCAAAGAAGTGCCTTTAGAACAAGTCACTCATCTTTTCGCTTCACATCAAGATCCGGACATTATTTCCTCACTTGGTTTATGGGATAAAACGCTCCCCTCTGCGGTACTGCATTCCCCTTGGTTATGGGAAGGTTTTATTCGCCATTTTGGAATGGAGTCCATCACCTATGCACCAATTGCTGACAAAGGGGGGAAAATCTCCTTAGCTGGATTAGAGATCCAATTTATTCCCGCACATTACCTGCATTCTTCTGGCAACTTTTCGGTCTACGATCCCAAAGCAAAAATCTTGATGTCTGGCGATGTGGGCGCGGCGCTAGACGAACCAAACTCGCCATTTTTTGTCGAGGATTTTGACAGCCATATACCGAAGATGGAGTATTTTCATCGCCGTTGGATGCCCTCCAACAAGGCGAAGTTGGCATGGATTCATCAAATTCGACAGTTAGATATTGAGATGATGTGCCC
>JBOFIW010000503.1:0-14891 GCA_051650365.1 Vibrio sp.
AAATTGTGGTAGCGTTTCCCACACTAACACCAGTCTATTAATTAAGCCGCTGCCCTTCGGGGTGGCGGTTTTTTTATGCCTGAAATTTGGAGCCGCACATGCAAGACAAGAAGTTATTGGGCGATGAACTCTCACCAAAATCTACCATTAATGCCTCTACTGATATGAGTCAGTCTGCCTTTTTACCGAAAGGCTTTCAGTTTGAAGCCCCTAAAGCGCCGCAACGTAACTACGATGTGACGTTAGGGGATACCGCTAAAGCCGTCGGTAGTGGCGCTCTGCGCTCACTGGCCGGCCTTGGTGAACTTTCGGAGAACTTCCTTGGTGTGGGTGAGAGCTTTCGAGATTTGATGTCGTCTGGCTCGGATTATCTGCAAGAGAGTATGACTCAAGATGGCCGTGACGCCCTGAACTCCCGTATCTTTGAAGAAAACGAAAATGGCAATCCGACGTTTGCCGAAGGTGCGGCGGATATCGATGTGTGGGCGATGAAAATCGCTGACGGGCTAGGTTCGCTGGCGGCCAACTTTGCCGGTGGTGGTTTTGCCGGTGCGGGTGCAAAAGTGGCACTGCGCTCAACCATTACTAAATCGATGCTGAAAAAGGGCATGACAGAAAAGGCGGCGCAAGCCTTGGCTGATAAAGCGATCTCTCGAATGGCGGCTACCGGCGCGGGTGCAACGGGGGTAGGAACGTCGCTCGGTGGCGCAAGCATGGATGCGCGTGACGCGGTAATGCAGATGGATAGCTCATGGCTTGCGGATAACTCGGAGTATTTTCAGCAATCCTTGCTCCGCCTTGCGGATGATCCGCAATATCAGGGGATGAGCGCAACGGAGTTATTCGATCTCGCTAAGGAAGAGACGGCCAGTTATGCCAGCCTGCAAATGTCTACCGACCCGACCGCCGTGGCGGCCTCTGTCGCCGGTGCGATGGGTGATAAGTATTTGTTTGACGCGTTACTCGGCAAGATGGGTAAAAAGGGTGTGGTTGCCGGTGCGGCGAAAGGCGCACTCACCGAAGGCGGTACGGAGTTCATTGAAGGCTATGGTCAGACTTATGCCCGAAACCAAGTGATCAATGAGGTGACGGGACAAGAGATTGACCCTACGACCGGTGCTTTGGTGGATGGTTTGGAAGGTGCGGTGATCGGTGCTGCGCTTGGTGGCCCCATTGGTGCTGTCGGTGGGTATCGAGCTAAAGGGCAACCGACTGAGAATACGCCCGCGCAAACGAACCCGCAGAATGTCAGTGATACTCAAGAGCAAGAGATCGCAGAGCCAGCCGCAGAGGATGCGCAAGCAATGTCTCACAATGGTGATGCGCCTGCGCAAACTGCCGCGATGAATACGGTTGATCCTACGTTGAACCCACAAGGGCAATACGATGAGTTGCTGCAAGGTGCGCAGCAAAGACAAGCCGATAATGGCAGGGACGCGGCAATACGCTCTCGCTTTGCACAAAGTCGCCAAGCGCTGACTGAGCGTGGTGTGTTGCCAGAGCGCAACGCTTACCAAGAAACGATTGAGATGGCTCGCGCCGTAGACCCCACGCGGGCTGCGGAGATTGAGCAATTCTTGAAAAGTGAAGAGGCTGATCAAAATCCAGAGTTGACCGCACAGCTAGAACGAGAGTACGAGTCTCTTGCGCAAAAAGGGCGTGATCTCGATATTGACCCGACGTTAACCCAAATTGAACACCGCCAAAACCAAAACCGTTTGGATATGGCCAAGCGTGAAAAACCGCACCAGCGTATCGAGCGCAAGCAGAATGAATACCAGCTCGATGATACGGTAAGCTCACGCAAAGCGGCGATTCGCGCAGAAATGGAGCCTCAGTTACTCAAGGAAGACCGCAATAAACCTGAGCTTCTAGAGCGCATGGTGGAACTGGAATACGCCCGCCGCTACCCACAGCCTGAGAAGGAAAAAGCGACCGGCGATCAGGATGATGGCTTAGCGCAGTTTAAGTCTGCCCGTTTTGACCGTGATACGGCGCAAGCGGCGATTGAAGCTAAGGCGCAGGAGAGTAAGAATGCCGCGCAATTGGCCGCCGCCCAGCGCGAAAGAGACAGCCGCCCTGCTTCACCGGATGAGAACCCTGCATGGTTTGGTGTGCATCCTGAATCGGGTGAGCGCACGACTCGCGCTTTTATGCGTGATAAGGACTACGACCTTGCTATAAGACAAGCTCGTAGAGCTAACCTTGACGAGCTGGAAGCATCAAGAGCCGATCAGCTTGCACAGCGCCAAGCGATAAGAAAAGAAGCAGATGCCCGCCGCGCCGAGAGAGTAAGCAGCCCGATCATTCTTGGCAAATCAGGTATATCAAAGCGCCTGAAAAAACAGATGAATCGAGCAAAAGGCTTTGATACTGCAAGGGTGTTGGCAGAGTTTCAAAACCATGAGAAACGTTTAAAGGCTTATGCGGTATCCGGTAAGAGACTGAATGACACGCAGATTGAAGAGGCTGTATCCGACTTGGCCGAGAAGTTCAACCAACTTCCACCTTATGAAAAAGTTCGCATTAAGAAAGAAATATCGGAAAGGGTCGCCAGTCCTAAGTCAAAATCGTTTAAAGAATCAATGATCGCTGAGGCGATTAAAAAGATTAACGCCATTGTTGATGAATCACCGAGTTCGATTCTTGAATACGATGGCAAGTCACTGCCTAAAGAACAGGTTAAAGCCAGAATTGCCCAGAATGTGCGCAATGTGGCTGACAAGTTTATCGGTAAAACAGCGGCAATGATGGACGCTGCTAGTGAGAACAAAGCGGAAGCAACGACCGCAGAATTAGAGGATGACAACGCTACAGCTCAAGTAGAAGCGAAAACGCAGACTGATACGGCAGTTGAGAGCGAGCCAAGCACTGAACCCGATATCGTTCAGCAAGCTAAAGAGCTGATCCGTGAGACGGTAGAGAAAACCGGCGGCAAGCTAAAAGGTATCCGTAATGCTTACCGAACCAAGGGCTTTACGACCAGTGATTTACAAAAAGCACTAGGCGGTCAGGATGTTTCGCAATTTGAGCGCGAAGTGAAACAGGCGCTGCTAGAGCAGCCTCAAGCCTCTACGAGTGGCGAGTTATCACCTGATGATAGTTCGCAAGAGGTGACGAACACACCTACGAACAAGCCGCTTAAAACCGATGTTGATTTTAAGAGGCTCGAGCGTGTTGAAACGGCGGAGGGGGATTTGCTTGAAATTCTCGGCCAGATTACCCACGGTACGAGCGATGATGCGTTGGTGACAGTGGGTGTTAATCCAGATACGTTGGGTAGCAGCAAACGCCGTGTGAGTGTCGGTGAGCTTCGCACTCTTCGACAAAATAACAGCAACCCTACTCAATCTGATTTACAATTAAATCAGGCTATTAAGGGAGATTCGAACAATGACAACCGTGGCACAACTGAAAGTCAATCTAATGAAAGATCTGCGCGACAATCCGAAGTACAAGAAAATGAGCAACGAGGAACTGACGCCAATCGCTCAAGCGTTAGCGAAGAAGACGCGAGCGCGGGAAGACGAGCTAATGAGCCAGAGAGTGCATTACTTGACAGCGGAGAGCGAAGCGTATCGAGAGACGCTATTGAGCGCCTAGCGCTCGATGAGGTGGATAACCTCGCTAATGGAACTGCTACACAAAGGATCGCCGCGAATATCGCGGCGATTCGCTTAATGAAGGATCTCACTCAGTCAGGAATGCCCGCGACGCTTGAGCAGAAAAAGGTACTGGCACAGTATGTGGGATGGGGCGGCCTCGCTTCTGTGTTTGATAACACGAACACTTCCAAATCACAGCAAGTCGCGCACCAAGAGCTAAAAACGCTGCTGACCGAAGAGGAATACAACAACGTTAGGATGAGTACCCGTAACGCCTTCTACACCTCAGAGGCCGTGGTGAAAGGTATGTGGAGTGGCGTGAAAGCGTTGGGACTTGGCAACAGTCCGATGAATGTGGTCGAGCCATCGCTGGGTTCTGGTAACTTTATTGGTTGGCAACCGTCCGACATGCGCGATCAATCGCGCTGGTTTGCCTCCGAACTCGATCCTGTGACCGGCAATATTGCCAAGCTTATCTACCCCGAAGCCGATGTTCAGGTAAAAGGATTCCAAGAAACGCCGTTTAAACACGGCGTTTTTTCTTTGGCGATTGGCAACCCGCCTTTTGGTAGTCAGTCTATCCGTGACAACAAGAACCCTGATATTTCAGGCATGGCGATCCATAACTATTTCATCGCTAAATCAGCCAAGCTTTTGCATGAGAACGGCTTGATGATGATGGTGGTGACAAACCGCTTCCTCGATACGCTGAACAAAAACCACAAACAACTGAGCCAAGAGCTGGATTTTGTCGGCGCGGTGCGCCTGCCGAATACGGCGTTTAAGAGCAATGCTGGTACGGAAGTGACCACGGATATCGTGGTGTTTCGCAAGCTTAAGCAGGGGGAAACGGCCAAGAATACGGTTTGGACGGACGTAGACGGCGAGGTGAACGGTTTTCGTGTTAACCAGTGGTTTGCGCAAAACCCGCAATACATCTTGGGCGAAGTCGCGCAAGGCAAGATGTACCGTGGGGATGAGAACGAATCGACGGTCAACCCTGTTTCGCAACACGCGAACCTTGAGCAGTCAATCAGCAAAGCGCTGGCCTCACTCGCACAAGGGCAAGATTTAGCGTTAACCCCTGAAACCAAAGATGCGATTGCCGGTGAGGTGATGTTGGCGGAATCCGACCTTGCGATTGGCGGCATGATGGTGAACGCTGACGGCAAGGTGATGCGCCGTGGCGACGATCACCCGACCAATGGTGCTCAGGTGTATGAAGTGACGCCTGATTCGATTTGGAGTGATGATGGCTGGTTGATGAGTCGAGCGCGCCATTATGTGGAACAAGGCGATAAAGCCCGCCTGCAACGGTTGGTCGATGATGAGTTTCTAAACAAAGGCAAAATCAAAAGTGATTTTTCTGGCGTTAAGTACAAAGCGGCGGCGGTTCAGGCGGCGCTTGATTACTTAGCTGGCAAGCAGACAAGCGAGCAAGCGTTAAAAACACTTGGGGATTCGATTGATCAAACCCGCCTTGGTGAGAACAATTACCGCAAGGTCAAGGCGATACTGACCATTCGCAATAGCGCACTGGCACTGCTGCGCGCCGAGAAAACCGGTGCGGGGGATATCGAGCTTTTGCGCCAGCGCTTAAACGTGCAATACGATGAATTTGCCAACGCGTTTAAGACAAAAGGCAAGAACGGCAAGCCGGCCACACTGACCAAGAACCTAAACCTTCTGGACGGTGATACTGGCATTGAATCTGGCTTAGATGACGTGAGTGAAAGCGGCGTTATCACTAAGAGTGATCTCTTCTCAAAACGTTTGCTCTTCCCTTACAAGCGCCCTGAATCAGCCAGTAATGTGTCGGATGCGGTTAACTACTCGATGCGTGAACGCGGTAAGGTGGATATCGAGTACGTGAGCGGTTTGCTCGGTCTTGGCCATGATGAGGTGCTGGCGAAGCTGACCGAAGGTGAAAAGCCGTATTTGTTGATGAACCCTGAAACGCAAAAGTATGAGTTCATCGACGACTACTTATCGGGCAATGTGAAGGTGAAGTACCAAGCGGCGAAGAGTGCAGGGCTAGATACCAACGTGACGCTTTTGGAAGCCGTGCTTCCCGAAGACAAAACGCCAGAGCAGGTGAAGCCCTCTATCCGTGCAACATGGATTGACTCTGATGTGTTTGAACGCTTTGCCGAGGCGCTAGGTTATAAGGCGACGGTGACGGTTAACCGTCATATCGGGGCTATTTCAGTGTTGGGCGAGGCGGGCGGCGCACTGAGTGCATTAGGCTCACAGTTTAAGCATGACCGCGCCACACTGGCGGATTTATTGAACTCTGCGGCCAATGGTAAATCACTGGTGATTTACGACACCAATGGCAAAGAGCGCACCAAAAACGAGAAAGCGACCAAGGAAGTTAACGCGCTGGCCAACAAGCTCGCTTCGACGTTTGTGACGTGGGCGAAAAGTGATGCGCAGATTGCTAAGCAAATCGCCGATAACTTTAACGAGCGGATTAATACCCACGTTAACCGTAAATACAACGGGCGTTTGTACTTGCAAACCGTCGGGATGAACCCTGCGGTCGATATGCGTAAAACCCAGCTCGATGGCGCGCTTCGCATGATACAGAGTAAAAATACCTTACTCGATCATACCGTGGGGGCGGGGAAAACCTTTACAGCCATTACCGGCATGATGGAGCGTAAGCGTCTTGGCCTAAGCAAAAAGCCGATGGCGGTGGTTCCGAACCATATTCTTGGCTCCTTCCATAAAGATATTTTGAAGCTCTACCCGTCGGCTAAGGTGCTGGTCGCGGATGATAAGGCCTTTACGGCCAAGAAGCGTAAGCAGTTTTTCTCACGCATTGCGACCGGCGATTACGATGTGGTGCTGATGGGGCATAGCCATTTGCGCGCCATGCCCAATGATATTGAGCATTTCCGCACGGTGATTAACGAGAAAATTGACGAGTTGCGCAGCGCACTGGAAGAGGCGAAAGCCGAAGCTAAGCAGTCGGGCCAGCGTGGGGCGACGGTCAAACAGATTGAGGACTCGATTTCCCGTCTACAAGACAAAATCAAAGAGAAAGAGGAAGCGCTGAGTAAGAACGCTGACCAAATTGGCTTTAATTTTGGTGATTTGGGCGTGGACTATTTGGTGGTCGATGAGGCGCACGAGTTTAAAAACCTGACTTACGCGACGCGCACTGACCGTGTGGTGGGGATGAACGATCCGAAAGGCTCTGAAAAGGCGCTCGATTTGCTCATCAAAACCCGCAGCATTCAGGGCTTAGAGAACGGTGGTGTGACCTTTATGACCGGTACGCCGATTTCTAACAGCTTGGTCGAGGTGTACACCATGATGTATTACCTTGGCCACGACACGCTGAAAGAGCTGAAAATGTCTTTCTATGATGCGTTCGCTGGCTCCTTCTTCAATACCGAAATCACCTTGGAATACACGCCAACCGGCACGGTGAAAGAGCGCAGTGTGTTGAAGGGACTCAATAACATGCAGCAACTTTCGACCCTGTATCGTCAGTTTGCCGATGTGATCACCCAAAAAGATATGGTGAACATCTTCCGCCAAGACGTTGAGGCGAAGAACAAGGCGACCGGCAAGAACCTCTCTACCCGCTTCCCTATCCCTAACGTGAAAGGCGGCAAGCGACAGCTTGATATTGCGCCCGCGACCAACGCCCAACGCGAGTACAACGATTATTTGATTGCGCGTATGGAGGGGTTTGAATCGCTCAAGGGATCTAGCAAAGAAGAGCGTAAGGCGTATTCGAAACTGGATAACCCACTGTGGGTACTGACCGATGCGAAAAAAGCCTCGCTCGATGTGCGCTTGGTGGACCCGACCGCACAGCGTGACCCAACCGGCAAGGTGGCACGCGCCGCAGAACGGATTAAATCGATTTACGACCAGTGGGAGAGTGACAAAGGGGCGCAATTGGTGTTTTCCGACATGGGGACGCCAGTAAAGTATGCCCTTGCGACGGTGAAGGCGGACTTAAGAGCACTGGCGGATAAGGTATTGGGCGATGGAAAAGGCAAAGCGTTTGTGGACTCTCGCGTTGCGGCCTATGCCGATGAGATGCCGTATTCGCAAACGCTGAAAGAGCTGACCGACCGCGTGTACGCAAACGAGGAAGCTGGCGAACTGGACCCAGACGACATGGAGAAGCTGGAAGAGCAGATCCGCGAGCTGGCGAACTCAACGCTGACGGCGGATAGCGGGTTCAGTGTGTACGATGACTTGAAAGCCACGTTGATGGAAAAAGGCATTCCAGAAACGGAAATTGCGTTTATCCACGATGCGAACACCACCAAGCAAAAAGAAGCGCTGTTTGAACAAGTGCGCAATGGCGAAGTTCGGGTATTGATTGGCTCATCGATGAAGATGGGCGCGGGAACCAACGTGCAAAATCGTTTGGTGGCCTTGCATCATATGGATGCGCCTTGGCGTCCGTCTGATATGGAGCAGCGCGAAGGGCGAATTGTGCGTCAAGGCAATGAGTTTTACCAACGTGCCGCGAACGCGGGTAAACCGGAAGACTTTGAGGTTGAGTTGATTGCGTACACCACGCAAGGTTCGAGTGACCCTGTGATGTGGCAAATCCTAGAGCGTAAAGCGGGCGCGATTGAGCAGTTCCGTAACGGCGAGTTAGATCAGTTTGTTGAAAACAGCAATTCGGATGCGGATAGCTACGCGGAGTTTAAAGCCGCTTCAACCGGCAACCCTATTTACCGTTTGAAACTGGAATCGGACGCTAAGCTGTTGGATTTAGACAGCTCTTACACGGCGCAAGCCAGCTCGATTGGCGCGGCCAAGCGTTTTGTAGAGCGTTTTGACGATGAGAAAGCCGCGATTGAATTGCGCCTTGAAACGCTGCGTAAGGCTGATATCACGGAGTTTGATGCACAAGCGTTCACAGAGCTGTACCGTGATGCACAAGCCGATTATTTAGCGGCGGATAATGAATACGATGCGGCGATGGCGATTTACTCTGAGCTGGATGCGAAAACCCGCAAAGAGCGCGGCTTGAAGAAACCGCAAAAGCCTAAGCGCCCAATGATCCATGAACTGGATGATGAGTATTCTATCGAGCTGAATAAGGCCATTATTCAGCCCGCGATTGCGGCGGTCGAGCAATCTCGGCGTTGGCAAGGGGAAATCAAGCTGGGTAAGCAATTGGGCTTGGTGATGGACGTGGATTATTTCACCCACGAGGGAACGAAAACGCCTCTGATTGACGTGCGCTTGGTGTATGGCAAGGGTAAGACCATCGACTATATGGCGCGAGGGATGCAAAGCAGTTCGATTATGCAGTCACCTAAGCTGATGAATGCGCTGCACCTCAATGCGATTGCCACGGCGTTAAATGGCGAGCAAGAGCGCTTCGAGAGAAAGCTGCAAAGCTTGCAAAGTACGCTCAAGGATTCGCGCCAGATTGCCAAGATGGATATCACCGCGCTTAAACAAGAGCTGGATGAGGCGAAAAGCCGCAACCTGTGGTTGTCGGTAGAAGCCTCGATGGCCGATATCAAAGAAGAGCTACGCCGCAGTGAAACGCCCAACAAGTTTGTTGACCGTGAAACGCTGCGCAAGGTGAAGCGCTCCACCTTTGACCCGAACTCTATCCGCCCTGAAACGGTTGAGCATAACGGCCAGCGTTACCAGACAGTGGGTGTGCGCATTCCTTATCCCGGCTGGCAATACGATTCAGTGATGCCCGCGCTCGATGCTAATGGGGATTATGTGCATCTTCTGATATCGCATGACTCTACAAAGGATAATCCGTTAGTAGCCGATGTGGTTACGCAGCCTTCGCAAACGCCCAAAGCGGAGTATGCGTTTTTAGCTGAGGCTAAAGCGCGCCATGAAGCGCGCCAAATTGAAGAGGCCAAACGCGAGATAGGCTCGCCAATGGATGAGCCGTCGGGGGATTCAGCAACGATTATGTTTAGTCGCAGCACTGTCGCGGGTGGTGTAAAAGGAGATGCGGTCAGTGAAACCCGGATAAACCGTGGACTCGTTGAGCTTTGGGCGGCTAATGTCATGCGAGACAATCCCGTTATTGGTGCGGCTGGAGAGATCGTTCGCGTTGTTTCGAGCGAGTCTGAGCTGCCTGATGCGGTTAAACAGGATATAGACAAGGACAAGAGCCACAACACAATAAAAGGTGTTCTCTACGGTAAACAGGTCTACATAGTTGCGGATAAGCATAATGATCAAGGCTCCATTGAACAGGTGTTGCTGCATGAACTGGCAGGGCACTACGGTCTGCGTAAGTTGTTTGGTGACAATATTAAAGCAGAGCTTGCTGATATTAGGACAAGATTAGGTGGTAAGTCAGGTGTGCTCAAGCTTGCTAAGAAATTCAACGTCAATCTTGCGCACTATGCAACAGATTTTGATAGTCGAATGAAATCTGGCGAGCTGACTCCAGAGCAAGTCGATGATTTGTTGTTTGATGAGTTATTGGCGCACGTTTCCGAAATGCCGCGAATGGCAAAGCCGTTAGAGCGGATGTGGCAGAAAATCCGCCAATACCTGCATAAATTGGGATTCACTGCAACGGCAGGCTATACCAGTGCGGATTTGCTCGATTTGATACAAGCCATACGAAACAACCTTATCGAGAATCCAGATCCTGATGGTACTGGCCCTAGTCCGAAGAGGAAAAGTAAGCCAAATGAGTCTCGTGAGGATGCGGCAGAGATTCTATTTTCGAGAACGGCTAAAGCCCAAGGAATGAGCGCCGATGAGGCGCTGGCTCAAAAGCAAAACGCTTTGGTGAGTAAAATCAAACAGGCGCTGTATGGTGTGCCGGTGATTGGGCAATCGCTCGATGCGCTTGGACGCAACAAATACGCGATGTTGACGCTGCGCCAGATGGGGGAAGTCTCCAGCGTTATTGATAAGCCTTTGGGCAAGATGATTGACGCCTACCAAGATGAAATCAACTCTATGGTAGTGACACAGAACATGTTGGCCGAAGAGGCAGCCAAGATTGCCGAAGACCTTAGCGATTGGGCTAAGGCGAACCAGAAAGAGGCGGATGAACTCTTTGCTTTTGCGCACGAGGCGACCTTGGCGGATGTGGACCCGTCAGAGGCGTTCCAGTCCCGCGAGGAAGATCTGAAAGAGAGTATTGCTAAGCAAGAGCGGATTTTGAAAGAAGAGGGCGGCTTAAACAGTGAACGTGGCTCTAAGGCTTGGAAAACCCTTCAAGAAGAGCGAGAGCTTTTGAAGCAAGAGCCAAACCGCCGCAAGCGCCATGTGGAGTTACGCCCCAAATTTGCCCGTCTTAACGCTGAGCAGAAGCGCCGCTATCGACAAATGCGCGATCACTATCGTGCTCAATCTGAGCGGATGAATAAAGCGCTGGAAGAGAACATTGTACGCGCGGTGTTTGATGCCAAGATCCGCAAAGCGATGCTGGCCGAGTTGCGCCAGCGTCACGAGCGCGCCGCCAAAGGGTTGTACTTCCCATTGTCACGCCATGGTGATTATTGGATTGACTTTGCCGATGAGAACGGTGAACGCCAATTTATGATGTTTGAAACCAAAGGCGAAATGGAACTGGCCGCCGAGAAACTGCGTAAGGCGGGCTTTTCTCTCAACTCTGGTATGAAAGCGCAATTTAATGCGGTGCAAAAGGTGTCGCTGCCGTTTGTGGCCGATGTGTTGCAATTGGTGGAGAAAGCGAACATGCACACACCGGCGAAAGAGTCGCTGAGTGATGAGATTTACCAGATGTATTTGCGCACCTTGCCCGCTCGCTCGATGCGCCGTAACTTCATTCACCGCAAAGGCGTTGCCGGTTTTAGCCAAGATGCGGTGCGAGCACTGGCTGACCAAGGCTTTAGACAATCGCGCCAGCAGGCTCGCCTCGACCATATGGATATTTTGGATAACCACCTCGATAGCATTCAGAAGTACGTGCATGAGCTACCGAACAATGTGGAAGCCGACCGTGTAGTGGAAGAGTTGAACAAGCGCCATGAATGGGTGCGCAATCCTGCCCGTTCTGCTTGGGCGCAAAAGCTGACCAGTTTGGGCTTTGTGTGGATGCTGGGTTTAACGCCTGCCGCAGCACTGGTGAACTTAACCCAAAACCTTCAAGTCGCCCTGCCTATTTTGGGTTCCCGCTATGGTATGGCGGAGTCTTCCAAAATGATGAGCCAAGCGACGGCGCAATACCTGAAAGCGGCATTTACCCGAAACCGCCCGAAAGGTCAGGGGGTATTGGGGAGTGTGCTCACCGGTGGCGAGAAAGAGGCGATGCGCCGTGCGATTATGGCGGGTGCGATTGATGTGACTCAAACCTCCGATCTTACTGGCCTCGCAGAGAACCCCAACGCGAAGTATTCCGGTACTTGGAATAAGTGGATGAACCGTATTGGCTTTATGTTCCACCATGCCGAAGTGTTTAACCGCGAAGTGACGTTTATTGCAGCGTATCGCCTAGCGATGAATAAGCACGGCGACCATGAAAAGGCGATCGCGGATGCGATTAAAGATACATGGGATAGCCATTTTGACTACTCATCGATTAACCGTGCGCGCTTTATGCAAAGCGATATGGCGGCAGTCGCCCTACAGTTTAAGCAGTACAGCCAGAACATGACTTATTACTTGTGGGCGAACCTAGCCAAAGCGCTAAAAGGGGAGACGCCCGAAGTCAAATCGATGGCACGTAAACAGCTTTTAGGAACGTTGGCCTCGACCTTTTTTATTGGTGGTGCGGGTGCGTTGCCATTGTGGGCGATCACCACGGCGATTGAAGCGGCGCAAGAGATTGTGGGGGATGACGACGAGCCATTTGATGCGGAAACTGAATTAAAACGTATGCTGGCCGAAGCGTTTGGTAAAGAGAACGCAGCGTTAATCTGGCATGGCGCTTTACCAAGTATTTCTGGCCGTATCTCACTCAATGATTTGTGGGTGCGCAGCATTAACCGTGATGTGGATGCTTCTACTGCGTACGTAGAATACATGAAGCAAGCGTTAGGACCAGTGATTGGTGGTATTGGTGTTTCATGGGCGCAAGGCTTGGCCGATATTTCTAACGACCAATTTGCTCGCGGTATCGAGCGTATCCCGCCGAAAGCGATTAAAGACGTGCTTAAAACCGCACGTTACATCAATGAAGGTGGCGTGACCACGAAGAACGGCGACGAGATTGTGAGTGATCTAACGGCCTTTGAGCTGCTTGGCCAAGCGTCTGGTTTTGCGATTGGCCGTGCGAACCTTCAGTATGATGAGAACAATGCGATTAAGAACTATGAAACCTTTATCGTTAAGCGCCGCCAAAGCTTGATGAACGCCTACTACACGGCCTATCGCCTGAAAGATGGTGAAGCGATGAAAACGATGATGGTGAAGATCCGCAAGTTTAATCAATCGCAATATGGTAAGCGTAACCCTATCACTACTGAAATCTTAAGGCAGTCGCTGAAAGTGCGAGCTCGCAAGCGTTCAATTACGCAAAATGGAGTTCAGGTGAACCCCAAAATGAATTCACTCGTTATGCAGTATGATTATTTCTGAGTGCTGGGCCTGTAAGGTCGCATTTAGTCTATGATGATCTTTGCGATATTTATTTTGTGAATTATTTGACTTGTTGGTCAATGGTCTTAATATGCAAGCTTGGTTTTTGTGATGTGAAAAATCATGATGGATTAATATATTGTTCTGATTTTTAATGAAAAAAAATTAATTTCCATCAATTGATGGTATGTTGACCGAATTCCTAGAATTTGATGTTTAATTCAATCATAATCAAATTTTACTGCCGATAAATGTATATATTTCTATGTTTGGACTACAACGAATTAAATTAGAAAATGAGGCGCTCAAACAAGAGTTAGTCGACCTCAAGAAGAGCTACCAATTGGAAGTTGCAGCTCTAGAATCTCAGCTCTCAGAACGCCAACAACTTGTAGATTCTCTACAGCAAAAGCACATAAATATTGATGCCTTGATGTTAAGTAGCTTACAAGGCGGCGATATGTTACAGACTATCCGAGCTGAGATGGTAAAAAGTGCTCAATCCATGGCAAATGAAAATCAAGAGCTTCAACAACTCGATGAGATGTTCAAACAGACTCATCAAGCTCTGGCTCGTTTGGATGACAGAGCAGTTAAGATTAGCTCTCAAGCCTCACAAAGTTCTGACTCGGTTCAAATATTGGATAATACGGCCTCATCCATCTCACGTCTTGTCTCCACTATTCAAGAAATTTCTGACCAAACTAACCTACTTGCATTAAATGCGGCGATTGAAGCTGCGCGTGCTGGTGAAGCAGGTCGCGGATTCGCGGTTGTTGCAGATGAAGTAAGAAATCTTGCTGGGAAAGCGAGTCAAGCTAGCGAGCAAATTGATTCATTAGTTAATCAAGTTTTGCAGCAAGTGGATGCTATAAAACAATCCATCAATGAAAATATAATTTGTGCTGAAGAAGTATCAGCATCCTCTGCTCAGATAGGTTCTATTGTCAACCAAGTCGTTGTGAAATCTGAGCAGATGCAGCAAGTGATTCATGTCGCATCAACGCGCGCATTCTTAGATACAGTTAAATTAGATCATGCGATTTGGAAGAATAATGTTTACCGTTTACTGCAACGTGGAGAGTTCAGTGAAAGTGTCAATAGTCATTCAGAATGTCGCTTAGGCCAGTGGTATTATCGTGGTGATGGAAAAGCATATAGCCACCTGAGAAGTTACACCTTAATTGAAGAGCCGCATAAAGTTGTTCACAGCAGTGGGCGAGAAGCACTCAATCAAGCCAAGTCCAGTAATATGGCTGGTATGGTTAAGGCAATGAAAGCTATGGAAGATGCAAGTGAACAAGTAGTGGTACAAATAGACCGCTTAATGGATGAGATCATCGCCTGTTAAATCTACATTGGGTCAATATCTTGTGCTTTTAGATAGCTGATAATTGGTTTTACTTTAAAAACAATGAGTTATTATCATTGGGTGCGTGGCACATTTATGATGTTTGATGTGTACAGAACTACTGTTTTGAATCGCCCCATTTTAGTCCCAATGATGGTGACCTTGCTGTTAATGCATTGATTTTAAAACGTAAAATTGAATGGTGCGCAATATGTTCGAAACTTGGTATAAGATGGCGAGCCTTATTCAATCGGGTCTCGATATCAGCCCAATCATCACTCACCATTTCAAAGTGGATGACTTCCAAAAAGGCTTCGACATCATGCGCAGCGGGGCTTCCGGCAAAGTTATCCTCGATTGGCAGTAACCGAAAATCTCTCCACAGAGCGCTCCGCAAGGGGCGCTTTGTTTTT
>JBOFIW010000504.1:0-2306 GCA_051650365.1 Vibrio sp.
AAGACCTGCCAGCAGCTGAGTCATGCAGTGGTATTGCACTCAGTAGGATTCACGCGATTTAGGACAACATAATGCAAAAATCAGCACTGGCGATCGCTCTAGCATCGCTGCTTACCCCTATCTCTTATTTACACGCCAACGAAGCACAACCTCAAGAAACGCTGGTTGTGACGGCGAATCGTTTTGAGCAAAAACAAGCTTCTGTTCTATCCGCGACCACGGTGATTAGCCGTCAGGAAATCGAACAGTACCAAGCTAATTCACTCACTGAAGTGCTGCGCCGCGTTCCGGGTGTCGAAGTTGCCCAGAATGGTGGCCGTGGTCATAACGCGTCAGTGTTTATGCGCGGGGCCAATAGCGGCCATGTGCTGGTACTGGTCGACGGTGTGCGTATTGACTCTGCAGCTGGTGGTGTGGCAATCAACCGTTTCCCTCTCGGGTTAGTTGAACGCCTTGAGGTTGTTCGTGGTCCGGGTGCTGCCGTGTATGGTTCTGATGCGGTTGGTGGGGTGATCAATATTATTACCCGCTCTCATCGTGGCAATAATCTTAAGCAAGTGACGGTTGGCATTGGTAGCAACCAGAGCCGTAAAGGCGATGTGGTTGCTAAGGCGGATGTGAATGAACAAGGTCATCTGCAACTGGCGGCTGGTTTTGAGAAAACCGACGGTTACGATATCAAAAGCACACAGACGGGTATCGATTACGGTTATGAAAGCCAGAATCTGATGGGTGGTTACGAGCATCGCTTTAATGACAACTGGCTGGGTTATGTGTCGGCCAGCTGGTTTGACAGTGATGTGGAATACAACTCCTCAGGCAGTGTGTACCATGGTTTTTCTGATAACCAGAGTTTTACTGGGCAACTGAACTATGAAGGTGCGAAACTAAAGAGCCTCGTTACCCTCAACTACCAACAAACAGAGAATCTGGACTACAGCCAGAGTGAAGGTAAGGGTAACGCTAGCACCCGTGCCAATATCGATCTGACCCAGATTCAATGGGCCAACATCTATCAATTGAATGAGTACGTTGAGTTGGGTGGTGGTGTTGATGGGCGCCGTGAATCACTGGGCGATGATGCGTTAAGTTACGGCTATGCACATGCTCTTGCAGGAGAGAGCCGTGACACGAAAGGCATCTTTGGTTCAGGCAAGCTAACCATCAGCGATTGGGTACTTGAAGCTAATGTTCGTCATGACAAGCATGATAAGTATGATGGACATACGACTTGGTCTGTTGCCGCAGGCTATAAGCTTGGAGAGTATCACCGTGTGCGAGCGTCGTACGGTACGGCTTATAAAGCGCCAAGCTACAGCGACCTGACAACCACCCCTGATTTGGAAGCAGAAGAATCACGCAACATTGAAGTCGGTGTGTCAGGTGATTACTCATTCGCCCGTTGGAATATCTCTGCTTACGATAACAAAGTCGATAACCTGATTATTTGGTACGAAGGCAGCAGCGGTTGGTATTCAGACAACGTTGATGCCCGTATTAAAGGCCTGGAGATGGATGTTAACTTCGACACGGGTCCAGTTAACCATACGCTAGTGGCTGAATTTAAAGATCATGAAGATGATAACGGTGTTCAGTTGGCTCGCCGTGCGAAACAAAACTATAAGTGGATCACCTCAGCGCAATTTGGCGACGTTGAAGTCAACACCACTTACACCTTTACGGGTAAACGTCTGGATCTGCCAAAAACAGAGGCGACCGATGAGGATTACATTCCAGCCACCAATTTATGGGATGTGTCATTGGGTTACTGGGTCAGTGACGCTTTTGTTGTGCGTACCCGAGTTGAAAACCTATTTAATGAACAATATGAAACAGCAGTTGGGTATCGTTCGCCAGAAAGAGCGTACTACCTGAACGCGAGTTACCAGTTCTAACCTCAAGCCGCCTTCGGGCGGTTTTGTTTTTGGGATAACACAGTGAATAAAATGAAAGTCATCATCAGTTGGTCATCAGGTAAAGATTCGACTCTCACCTTAGAGCGATTACGTGAAAGAGCGGATGTTGAAGTCGTTGGCCTCGTTACCACGTACGTAGGTAATGAAGTACCTTTTCAAGCGACACCCATTGAGGTGCTTGAGCTACAGGCTCAGCTCATTGGTCTTCCTTTGATTAAAATTGAATTACCAACCGTCTTTCCATCCAATCTGATTTATCAAAGCCAAGTTGTGGAAGGGTTACAGAATTCAGGCGTGAGATTTGATGCAATCGCTTTTGGTGATCTGTTTTGTAATGGCATTGCTGAGTATCGCAAAAGTTATCTAGAACCAGCGGGATGGGAATGTCTG
>JBOFIW010000505.1:0-1156 GCA_051650365.1 Vibrio sp.
TCGTCTTGTTAGGTTTGATTATTTCCGTCATGCATAAAAAGATGGACGTCAGTAGTGTTATTTTTTGTCATCTATTGTTTTCTCTACTTGTCCTTTATTCTGCTAAACAACAAGGGAGAAACTCACCCGTATTGAAAATCATTGATAATAGGGCAACCCAAGTGCTAGGGGATATATCGTATTCTACCTACCTTTGGCACGCTGCAATACTCCTCATCGGTGTTGAAGTGATTAATCTTGTTAACCCAACATTTCTTATATGGTGGTACCAGCAAACAGATATTAAATATTTGTTGATGGGGGGAAGCATTTATTTATTAACGATCATTTTTATCTCTATTATTAGCTACTATCAATTTGAAAAGCCAATGTTGAATGCGCTTCGTAGTTGGAAGAAAGAAAGGCATCAAATCGCGACAAATTAACGATATCGGCATCTAAAGAATAAAAGGTGAGCATATACCATTTTTTATTGTTGTCATCCCTAAACCACCGCTTTTAGCGGTGGTGATCTTTCAAGATCAATATGTCGACAAACTTCAGCTTTTTTATGTCAGTGGAATGTTTATTTAGTGATGCATACATAAAAATTATGTGCGGTGAATCCCACTTCAAACTTGATGCTAAGGGTTATTTCCCTAACATTGTTAAAGCTATGAACGCTTCTGGATCAACAAATCCTTTAAATACTGGATGTATTGGCGTATACCCAGCCATCCATCGATCAACACCATTTTCTGAATAGTCTTTTTTTGCACCAAATCGAATAGCAAAATGTATGTGAGCAAAGGGGCCTATACCAAAGTCTTCTGCTGGTTCAGCGATATACCCAAGCAGATCACCTTTCTTAACTTCGCCTAAAGATACCATCCACTTTTTCGGAGAAAGATGCCCATACAGAGAATAAAGACCATCTTTTTCATGCTCGATGATCACAAGCCCAGGATATCCACTCATATACCCTGAGTAACTCACAATGCCATCTGAGATTGCATAGACTGGCGTTCCCACCTCTGTATAGTAGTCGATGGCTGCATGGTAGAGATTGTGAAAACTTGATGAAGTATTGAATGATGCAAAACCTTGCAAAACAACACGTGTTTCGAGTGGGAACCGATAGGCTTGATTTGTATTTTCAGCAATTTGTTTTAATTTA
>JBOFIW010000506.1:0-2616 GCA_051650365.1 Vibrio sp.
CGCATTTGGTAACATATTTTCAGCTTTAAATTTTGTTTTAATTTTCAATTGCAACATATACGCCCGCATATGCAACAAAATTGGTGATTATTACTATATGGTAATTCTACTAAGCAGAGTTTCATGGCTAGGTTGATTCTGACGAAAAATGAGAGCTTTGCCACTATTTGATTTGTTTATCAGTTATGAATTTTTACTATGCGAAATAACTCACGGTTTAGCGAGAGTTTAATTCATAGATTAATTTTTTTGCTGCTCTAAATAAGGAACTATCATAATGAAAAAAACACTCCTCACCCTTGCCATCAGTGGTGTTATAGCATTAACGCTGCCTTACTCGGTCGTTGCGAAAGAGAATGCGGCTAAGCCAAGCGTTGAATACAGCCAGTTTGTTACTCAACGCCAAGTGGTGGATCAACTTTTGGAAGATGCATTAACCGCTTTTAAGTCTCCCGCACGTGTGTCACATGCTGGGTTTACGGCCAAAATGCCGAGTAATATGGAAATTGTTACGCAGCGTCTGCTCGAAGCCTATCGACTGGAACCTTACCGCACCGACTTGTTAATTTCAGCTGCGAATGCACAGATCTACAACAAGAATGTCGATCAAGCGATTGAGCTGTTTAACCAAGCACTCAGTGTTGCACCTGATGATGTTGATCTGCATACCTATCTCGCGGTTTGGCAAAAATTCAAAGGAAACGATGCGGCATATCAGAAGCATATGAAAGCGGTACAATCTTTAAACGCAGGCCGAGCTGCGGATCTGCAACGTATTCTTGAAACGGTAGATCGTATTGTGGCTACACCTTTGAAAAGCGTCGCAACCCAAAAATTAGGACAAGATGGCGCGATTGTGACATTGGGTTATGCGCTGAACCCTGATGGATCAATGCACGAAATTTTGGTTAAGCGCTTAGAAACCACTCTTGCGATGGCAAAAGCTAACCCAGAAGCCATGATTATTCTGACCGGTGGTGTACCGCAAAATCATAAAACCGAAGGGAAATTGATGGCGGATTGGTTGATTGAGCGCGGAGTTAGTGCAACAAAAATTATTGAAGAAAACTACGCCACCAGTACGGTAGATAACGCACTGTTCAGCAGTTACGCTTTAGCTCGTCATGGCATTAAGCATGCGACCATCATCAGCTCGGCAAGCCATGTTCGCCGTGGGCAAACCTTGTTTGAGATTGCAAGTTGGCAAACTGGCCCGAAAGAGATCACTTTCGATACGGTTTCTTATCCTGACAAGCCACTGAGTGAGCTTGAAAAAGCATCCAGTGGGGAACTGCTAGGTATCTATCGTGATGCGTTGCGTACTTACGGCATGTGGAGTTATCGCTCTTATCCATTAGAATCTCGTTAGATTCGCTAACGTGATAAATCTGAGGCCGCTTTATTGCGGCTTCTTGTTCTAAACCCCCACGGTATCGTTATATCCAATCAATGCATAACACTTCATCGGATTAAGCTATTAAACCAATTGGGATAAGCAGCCTGCGTTGAAGTTATGTGAGTGGTAAATTGTGTGTCACAGAACCGCTGTGACCAACCACTTTCTTCAGCTATTTATTGAAAGTGGTTCTTTTGCCAAGCAATTATTCACCTGGCTCCCCCGAATTGAGGCTTATCATCTCATTCGGGGATTTTTTTATGTCCCAAATTTTTAGGTGATGATATTGCCGAGCGGGTGGTTGTCGATGGAATTTGTGGGGCTTTAATTAAGCCAAGATGAGCCACCAAAAATAAAGAGAATGATGGAAGGCCATCATTCTCGTTAGGGCATCAAATCCATGATGATGATTCCTTCAGAGTGAACTTACCAATCGCGTGCTAAAAAGCTTTGCTCTGTTTGGCTATGACCTGCGGAATCGGTCACGGTAAATTTCACGACTTGCGAGTGAGGCTCGTAGTTTTTGATGATCAAGGTGCCATTTTCTGAGGTTTGGTAGGCCTCGTTGTCCGCCCCTTCGACTTTTACAGGATAGTTAGCAACAGGAGCACCATCCTGTGTGAGTCTTAATAGCGCGGTATTTTGGTTAGTTGATACGCTCATTTTTAACTCAGAAGCATTGGCGTGGAGTGGTAGTAAAACTGCAGTAGCGAGTAATAAAACAGGGGTTAGTTTTTGCATAAATAAAGTCCTCATAATGACTGCTGATGTGTGAATTTACATTCGTCACTTAGCATAATTGGCCGTTGCAAAGGAAACGATGGGAGTAGTTTGTTTTAGTTGTTCAAAAAAATAGAACAAAAACAACGCAATTGACTGCTCGCTAATACGAGTTTTGTTGTTAAAATGTTGCGCTTGGTTTTGGTGTTTAAAATAGATTTAATTAGCTCTGTTTTTATACTTAAGTATTTTATGGTAGATGAGGTTAGAAAGAAAAATAGTAAAGTTACTTACCAATAGTAAGTTGATTATTTGGGTGTTAATAAGTTGAATGAAATTATTCAAATGTTATGATTGGCCAACAAACACAACAAATAGAGAATGAATCGTGGATTTAAATATAAAAGATCAAAAAATCCCCATAAATGACTTAATGGTTTTACAACAGTTGGAAAGAATATCAACTAAATGGGTTCCACACATACTATGGCACCTAGAAC
>JBOFIW010000507.1:0-4430 GCA_051650365.1 Vibrio sp.
CACTTTGTTCTGGGTTTAATGCAGCATAGATAGATGCTTCGCCGGGCATCGCAATAGGCGTCGGCGGCAAACCGTTGATCACATAAGTGTTATAGGGAGTGCGGGCGCGCAGATCTTTCTTACGAATATTGCCATTGTACGTTTCACCCATACCGTAAATCACCGTCGGATCCGTTTGTAAACGCATCCGTTTATTCAAGCGATTAATAAATACCGCTGCAATACGCTCCCTTTCTTCCGCTATCGAAGTCTCTTTTTCGATGATCGAAGCCAGAATTAGCGCTTCATAAGGAGTTTGAATCGGCAAACCTTTTTGACGATGCTCCCAAGTCACTTGTAAAAACTTTTCTAACTTCTGATTTGCCCGTTTCAGGATCTCAACATCGCTCGTACCTTTAGTGAAGTGATATGTTTCAGCGAGGAACAGCCCCTCTAGCTTCTCCTGCTCAATTCCCAAGGTTTTGGCAATTTCTGTTTCAGTCAATCCCGTCAGTTGATTCTCAACATTTTCATTATTTTCAAGGATCGCCCTCCACTCTTGAAAACGGCTTCCTTCCACAAAAGTAATCGAAAATTGATACTCCTTACCGGATACCAATAGCGCCAGTGCTTGCTTTAATGTCATCTCTGGTTGCAGCTTGTAAGTTCCCGCCTTAATTTTGGACAACTCTGGGTGAAAACGGCGCACCCAATCAGCTACAAAGCTACCTTGAATCCATCCTTGCTCGGTTAATACCGTGAGTTCACGGCTAAGACTAGTTCCTGAGGCAATAGTAACAAGCTGCGCCTGTTCAATTTCAAGTGGCTGAGCCAGATATTTATCCACCTGATTAACAACATACAAATAACTGCCTGCCGCAAGACAAACTAGGACAATAAAAACCAAAATCAGCTTTTTAATCACGAATCACTACTCTCCTGAAAGCCTCGAACTATGTCCCCCACCGTAAAGCACTGTGAGCCGATTTGCTTAACGGGCGCTACTTCAAGTAGCGCATTAGTGATAAATACTTCATCCGCGGCCAACAAAGCATCAATAGCGAATTCATCTATCACGACGGGTAACCCTAAATATTCAGCAATTTCAATCACACGTTGTCGCGCGATACCTGCGACTCCCGCATTGTTTAAACAAGGTGTAAAAACATGTCCATCTTTACACCAAAATAGGTTAGCGGCTGTTGTTTCAATTACTCTACCGTGTATATCCAAGCAGATGCCATCATCAAATCCTGCCAGATCCATCTCACGCTTAAGTAGAATTTGCTCAAGCCGATTGTTGTGCTTATGTCCAGCAAGCAAGGGATTTAACCCCATGCGTTGTCCACAAATTCCCAGTCTTACTCCAGTTTGACACCACTGTTCATAATGAGGAGGAAAAGGAAAGGCGCTAATAGTAACACTGCTTTCGCTCACTTGAGTAGGGCTATAACCACGCCCCCCTATACCTCGACTAAGGTGTATTTTGAGCCCAGCTTTGGCATCAGGACGAACCATCACCCCTACCCCTTCCATTACCAGACTCCAATCAGGTTGAGTGATATGTAGCGCATCAAGACAGGCTTGTAATCGTGCTTTATGCTGTGACCAGTGTTGAATTTGACCATACTTGGTCATAATTGTCGTGAAACAACCATCACCGTATTGAAAGGATCGATCATGAATCGGCACATCATTGAGCCGCTTACCATTAACCCAGAACATGATCTCACTCCATAAAAAGAAACGGCTCAATGCTATGCATCAAGCCGTCTTAACTCAAGTAAAGACTGATGAAGTTTTTACATGCGTTTGAAAATCAAGCTGCCGTTAGTGCCACCAAAGCCGAACGAGTTACACATTGCGTATTCCATGTTCTCAACTTTACGTGCTACATGTGGTACCAAATCCACACCTAAATCTTCTTCTGGATTATCCAGATTGATGGTTGGCGGTACGATTTGATCAACCAAAGACATCACGGTAATGATCGCTTCCGCTGAACCAGCAGCACCCAACAAATGGCCCGTCATTGACTTAGTCGATGAAATCAGCACTTGTTTAGTACCCGCTTCGCCCAAAGCACGTTTAATGCCTTTGACTTCCGCAACGTCGCCCGCTGGTGTTGATGTGCCATGAGCATTGACGTAGCCGATTTGCTCGCCAGTCACACCAGCATCACGCATTGCAGCTTCCATCGCCAGCGCACCGCCTGAGCCATCTTCGCTTGGTGAAGTCATGTGATAAGCATCACCCGACATACCAAAGCCAACTACTTCAGCGTAGATTTTCGCGCCACGCGCTTTTGCGTGCTCGTACTCTTCTAGCACCATGACACCGGCACCGTCGCCAAGAACAAAACCATCACGATCTTTATCCCAAGGACGAGACGCTTTTTGCGGTTCATCGTTACGAGTTGAAAGTGCTTTTGCCGCACCAAAACCCGCCATACCCAATGGGGTAGATGCTTTTTCTGCGCCACCAGCCACCATGGCATCAGCATCACCGTAAGCAATCATGCGTGCTGCATGGCCGATGTTATGCAAGCCTGTAGTACAAGCAGTTGAGATCGCAATGTTTGGGCCACGTAGACCACGCATGATAGACAGGTTACCGGCAATCATATTCACAATGGTCGATGGTACGAAGAAAGGGCTAACCTTACGTGGGCCTTTCTCCATTAATGCTTGATGTCCAGTTTCAATCAGCTCAAGACCACCGATACCAGAACCGATCGCTACACCAATACGTGTAGCATTTTCTTCGTTAACTTCTAGGCCTGAATCTTCCAAAGCCTGAATACCCGCGGCAATACCATATTGGATAAACAAATCCATTTTGCGGGCATCTTTTTTTGACATGTACTGTTCGCAGTCAAAACCTTTTACTAGGCCTGCGAAACGAGTAGAAAAATTGGTAGTGTCGAAGTGCTCAATATTGACGATACCGCTTTGGCCCGCCAACAAGGCTTTCCAAGATGACTCTACAGTGTTGCCTACCGGTGACAACATACCCATGCCAGTGACAACAACGCGACGCTTGGACACGATAATATTCTCCGGAATTGAAATTGAAATGAGAGAGGTTTGAGAGCTTATAAAAATTCAGGCGGCCAGTTAGCCGCCTGAGGAGAGATTACTGAGCGTTGCTGGTTACGTAATCGATCGCAGCTTGAACAGTAGTGATTTTCTCTGCTTCTTCATCAGGAATCTCAGTGTCGAATTCCTCTTCCAGAGCCATTACCAGCTCAACAGTATCAAGAGAATCAGCACCCAGGTCTTCAACGAAAGAAGATTCATTCTTTACTTCTGCTTCGTCTACACCTAGCTGTTCAACAATGATTTTCTTTACGCGTTCTTCGATGTTGCTCATTTTTTCTTTTCCTTTACAGATTTCGCCTAATGCGATGATTCCGTAGTTTATTCGAACTAGGGAAAGTTGCAAGCGTGAGGTTTCTGGTCTAACCACAAATTAGGCGATTTTAACCGAAATTCACACCATTTTTGATATAAATCATGCATAAATATTGTGCATGTTACCTACATATTTCACACAATTTTGCCTCATACCACTCATATTTATATGACGTCTAATGAGGCAAAAAGGTTAGATCATGTACATACCACCGTTAACATGCAAAGTTTCACCGGTAATGTATGCCGCTTCTGGTGATGCCAAGAATACAACAGCAGAAGCAATTTCACGTGGGTCCCCCAGTCGACCGGCTGGAACCTGCGCTAGTGTAACAGTACGTTGCTCGTCATTCAGCGCTTTTGTCATATCAGTTTCGATAAAACCTGGTGCAACTGTGTTGACTGTCACACCACGCGATGCAACTTCACGTGCCATTGACTTAGTAAAGCCAATTACGCCCGCTTTTGCAGCCGCATAGTTAGCTTGGCCCGCGTTACCCATAGTGCCAACAACAGAGCCAACATTGATGATACGACCTTGGCGTTTTTTCATCATGCCACGCAATACTGCTTTAGACAGACGGAAAATCGAAGTCAGGTTGGTCTCCATAATGTCTGACCACTCTTCTTCTTTCATACGCATCAGCAGGTTGTCGCGAGTGATACCAGCGTTGTTCACCAGAATATCCACGCCGCCAAACTCATCGGAAATCACTTTCAGAACCGCTTCAATCGACTCAGGATTGGTCACATTCAGTGCCATACCTTTGCCATTGTCACCCAAGTAGTCACTGATCGCTTGCGCACCGCTTTCGCTGGTTGCTGTACCAATCACTTTGGCACCGCGTTCGGCTAACAGTTCTGCAATCGCTTTGCCAATACCGCGGCTTGCGCCAGTAACAAGAGCAACTTTGCCCTCTAGATTCATGAATTGATTCATGTTTTCTTCCTGTTGTTATTTTACCGCATCCAAAGAAGCCACATCGTTTACCGCGACACCTTCAAGGGTTTTTACAATACGTTTTGTTAGACCAGTCA
>JBOFIW010000508.1:0-2111 GCA_051650365.1 Vibrio sp.
AACATGCCCATCCAAAGCAACAAGGCAATTGTGGGGGCCAATGCCTTTAGCCACTCTTCGGGCATTCACCAAGATGGTATGCTGAAAAACAAAAATACCTACGAAATCATGACTCCAGAATCAATTGGCCTGAAAAACCAAGCACTGAACCTCACTAGCCGTAGTGGTCGTGCTGCCGTAAAAAGCCATATGGACTCAATGGGATACAACGAAAATGAATACAACTTGGATGCTTTGTATGAGGACTTCTTGAAGCTGGCGGATCGCAAAGGTCAGGTATTTGATTATGACTTAGAAGCCTTGATGCATTTCTCTAATTTGCGTGAAGAAGATGACTTCTACAAACTCAATTACTTGAGTGTGCAATCCGGTAGCGTAATGGCCACCACCAGTATCAAACTCCTGTGCGGTGATGAAGAAAAATGCGAAGCTGCCGTCGGAAATGGCCCTGTCGATGCGTTATATCAGTGTATCTATCGCATCACAGGGTATGAGATTGTACTCGATAAGTTTGACCTAACCGCCAAAGGCGAAGGTGAAGATGGCCTTGGTCAAGCGGATATCATTGCCAACTACAAGGGGCGGAAATATCACGGTACGGGTGTCTCAACCGATATCGTCGAAGCTTCCGGCCAAGCCTTATTGCATGTTATCAATAGCATTCATCGCGCAGATCAAATCGCCCAAATTAAACAGAAAAAGAACGTTGCTACCGTTTAACTTCCCTCACAATACTAAAGTTGCAGCCAACACCGCTGCAACTTCAATTAAGAAGGAATCGCTCGTGGCACAAACACAACTTAAAAAAAACGCTCATAAAGGACTCTCATGACAGACAAACATTACAAAATTGCCGTATTGCCCGGTGACGGCATCGGCCCTGAAGTGATGGCGCAAGCCCACAAAGTATTGAATGCTATTGAACAAAAACACGGTATTCACTTCAGCCGTGAAGAGCATGATGTCGGTGGTATTGCCATTGATAACCACGGTTGTCCATTACCAGAAAGCACTCTACATGCCTGTGAAGAAGCCGATGCAGTACTGTTCGGTTCAGTCGGCGGGCCAAAGTGGGAACATCTGCCACCTAACGAGCAACCTGAACGAGGTGCTTTGCTACCGCTGCGTAAACATTTCCAACTGTTTTGTAATTTGCGTCCTGCACAGATTCATCAGGGCCTAGAAGCTTTTTCGCCATTGCGTGCTGACATCTCTGCACGTGGTTTCGATATTGTGGTGGTGCGTGAACTGACTGGCGGCATTTACTTTGGTCAACCGAAAGGACGCGAAGGTGAAGGAGCGAATGAAAAGGCCTTTGATACCGAGGTTTACCACCGTTTTGAAATTGAACGTATCGCGCGAATCGCTTTTGAGTCCGCTCGCTTGCGTCGTAAGAAAGTTTGTTCTATCGACAAAGCTAACGTGCTGCAAAGTTCTATCCTGTGGCGAGAGGTGGTCAGTGAAATTGCCAAGGAGTATCCCGATGTCGCGCTTTCTCACATGTACATCGACAATGCCACCATGCAGTTGATTAAAGATCCTGCCCAGTTCGATGTGATGCTCTGCTCGAACATTTTTGGTGACATCCTTTCTGACGAATGCGCGATGATCACTGGCTCCATGGGCATGTTGCCTTCGGCCAGCATGAACGAAAGCAAATTTGGTCTGTACGAACCCGCGGGCGGCAGCGCTCCCGATATCGCAGGCAAAAACATCGCCAACCCAGTGGCGCAGATCCTTTCTGCTGCGCTCATGCTGCGTTACAGCTTGGGAGAAGAAGCAGCAGCGCGTGATATTGAAAACGCGGTTAGCCAAGCATTAGCAGCGGGCGAACTGACTGCTGATTTAGCAGGTAATAAACCTGCATTATCGACCTCTGCAATGGGCGATAAAGTCGCAAGCTATATTTTGAATTCATAAGTTTAAGAGTGGGGCTACCCCACTCCTCTTTAGCTCACTGAGCTCAAGGAAGAAGCAATGTCAAAAGCAAAAACACTCTACGAAAAGATTTACGATGCTCATGTGGTGGTTGCCGCACCGGGTGAAACGCCGATTTTGTACATCGATCGCCATCTTGTGCATGAAGTGACTTCACCACAAGCCTTTGATGG
>JBOFIW010000509.1:0-10116 GCA_051650365.1 Vibrio sp.
AGCTTTACTTTCAGCGGAGGAGAAACCGTCAACATCCCTGCGGTGAAAGTGGTGAACACCGTCAATGTGGAGATGCCACCATGGGCATAACCGCAACAGGGCTTATTCGCCCCTTCGCTATTTTGCATTGGGCGGGAAAAGATGTAACTGCAGAGCTTAGCCGCTATGTGAAGTCAATGACCTATACCGACGTGATGGAGAGCAAGCAAACGGGCACGGATACCTTGTCTTTGACCTTGTTTAACAAAGACAGACGCTTTTGCGATGCCTGGTATCCGACCAAAGGCGACACCTTAAAGCCAGGCATTGGTTGGTTAGATGAACAAGGTCAACGCCATGAATGGCTGTGGGGTGAGTTCAGTATCGACGAGGTGGCATTCAAAGTCGGACCTGATGATGTGATGGTGGGTGCGAACGCCAAACCACCAGTCACTGAGCGTGGCTTTATTGATAACCAGCAATGTCTGGTTCAAGAGAATGTGACGTTTGAACAGGTGGCGCAGTCTTGGGCAAAAGAGAGCGGTTTATCCTTTATCAAAGCTCCTAATACACCAGACTTTCGTTTCGCTCGCATCGAGCAACGTGATGAAAGCACACCCGCGTTCTTAACTAGGCTATCAGAGCAAACCAGTGTGCCGATGGCCATCAAAGGTAAGAACCTTGTAATGGGCAGCTTTGAATCCGATGTGATTCAAATCGACACCTTCAACCGCAGCATTCTGACCTCACTTAATCTGCCTGACAGCGCCCGTTCTAAATATGTAGGGGTTGAAGTGAATGGTTATGACCAACAAGCACAGAAGCTGTTTAGCTATCGAGCGGGTGATGCCACCGCCACAGGTGACAGGGTCAAAGTACTGCATAACATCGACAACGTGAAATCCATGGCAGATGCCAGAGCGTACGCCGAGTCCTATTTGCAAAACGGTGCAGACGGTAAGCAAGGCGCGAAGGGTCGCATGTCGGTGGTGAATACCATGCTGACCACCGCGCACCTGATTGAATTTTTAAACCTTGGCAAAGTGCCAAACCGCTGGAAACCGACCACCGTCACCACCTCCATAAGTGGTCGTTCGTGGACGGCCAGCGCACAACTATCAAGAGCAAGCTGAGATGACAAAGCGATTTCCGAATATTCCAGAGCCGAAGCTGGTTGAGGTGGACTATGACGCTGACCTTGCCAGTTTGAAGGCGCGCTATCAAGAAGGTACGGGGCACTATCCTAGCATTAACGATCCAGAGACCTTCCACCTTGAGCAGATTGCCTATGAGAAGAACGAACTCAAAGCGCTCATCAACTATGAAAGTAAACAGAACTTACTGCCGTTTGCTGAAGATGAACGTTTGGACAACATTGGGCTACTAACCGAAACCGAACGACTGCCAGCCTCAAAGGCCCGTACGGTAATGGCGTTTAACTTTATCGAACATACTGGGCTTGTCATTCCACAGGGTTATCAAGTGATTGCGGTGGATAACCAAACCATTTTTGAAGCATTGGAAGATACGGTGGTCAGTGCTGGCACACTCACACTCTTGGTGAATGTGGAATGCCTTAAAGCGGGTATTCAAGGTAACGGCTTCTTGCCTGGACAAATTAACCAAGCAGTCGAGCCATTAACCGCACTGGAAAGCGTGACGAATACCGAGACCACCCAAGGCGGTGCGGAGATTGAAGATAATGATGCTTTTGCTTATCGCATCTATATCTCACCGTCCAAGTTCAGTGTGGCAGGTCCTTATGAGGCGTATGAGTACTTTGCACGCTCCAGCAGCTCGTCGATTAAGAACGTCTCAGTCTGGACGCCTGCACCGAATGAAATTGAGATCAGCGCTATTTTGCAAGACGGCTCGCTACCGAATCAAGCCATCAAAGACTTGATTAAATCGGAGTGCTCAGGGAAAAAACGTGTCCCTATGGGGGATTTGGTGCGCGTTGTTGACGCTGAAGATGTGACCGCAACCGCGAGCTTTCACCTGCAAATCTTTGGTGATTACGCGTCACTGGCCGAATCCATACAAAGCACCGCTAAGGCGAACATTGAAACGGCGATCAATGCATGGAAGACCCAGCACGGACGCGACATTGTGCCTGCGGCTTTAACCTCACTGGCGCAGCGCATTGAAGGGGTTTACCTCGCCAAAGGCACTGTGAAAGACAGTGAAGGCACGGTTATCACTGACACCAAGAGCGTGACCAAGAAACAACGACCGCTCATCACATTAGAGAGTTTTACCTTTGAGGTGGTGACTGAAAGCAGCCAACAGACATTTGAATAACAACAATAACAAGAGAAGAAAAACCATGAATGAAACGGGAATAAAAGCGGCGTTGATGTCACTGGCAGACTTAACAGGGCTAAAGAAAGTCGTGACTTCCGTTACGGCAACCGTGGTCAGTTTTGGGGTGAATGATATTGCGCAGCTTATTGCGATTACCGTGGGCATTGTGTCGGGCTGCATGGCCATTCGTCACTACGCGGTAGCCACACAATTGAATAAAGCCAAACTGAAACGCCTGCAAGCGGGCGATGAGACCATGATGAAGTCGGAGGAGACCTCATGAGCCTGAAAAGTAAAGCGACGCAAGTCATCGTCTGCTCTGTGACTGCGGTTCTGGCGATTGTGTTCAACATTGATGACGAACTCAGCGTGAGTGAAAACGGACTTCGCCACATTGCTAATGAAGAAGGTTGCCGAGCCAAAGCGTACCAATGTAGCGCTGATGTCTGGACGATTGGCTTAGGGCACACGTCAGGCGTGAAGCAAGATGATAAGGCAACGAACGAGCAAGTCGCCCAGTACTTTGTTAAAGACGTGGCCACGGCCGAAAAGGTGGTGAAAAAGTACATTACCCAAACCCCGAGCCAAGCAGAATACGACATGATGGTGAGCTTTGTCTTTAACTTAGGTGCTGGAGACTTTCAAACCTCTACGCTGCTTCGAAAGTTTAACCAGAGCGACAACCAAGGTGCTTGCCAACAGTATCCAAGATGGGTGTATGTCAATGGCAAAGATTGCCGAATCGAAGAGAACGACTGCCCAGGCATTCCCAAAAGGCGTGATAAAGAGATGAACATCTGCTTAAACGGATGGCAATAACATGGGTGCTCTGAGCCAATTCAAACGCTCCGCACTATGGGCAGCCGGTGCCATTCTCATCCTGAGCTTACTGGTGAACTACAAGCTGTTTGGTTACACCAGTGAGCTAAAGGCTAGCAATAACACCTTGAGCGAGACCATCACTAGTCAGGAGACTACCAACCATCAACTGGCCCAGCGTATCTCTGCATTAACCGCCCAACGAAGCAAGGCGCAGCAAGCCGCTGACGAATTGTCGCATCGAGAACGCGATGCCCGCATTCGGCTAAGCGACCGCATTGAACAATTAGAAAAGGAGCTCAAAGATGAAACGTGCAGCACTGTGCCTATCGCTTATCCTGCTGACTGGGTGTCAGGGTACTAAAGTTGTGACTCGCTATGAGTATCAGGATGTGATTCAGACGCCACCAAGTAGTGACCTCATTGAATGTGAGCAGCCTTTTAATCAAAAGCCAAAGACCTATGGTGAAGCGGCCAGCCGCGATGAAGTGTGGTTAACGTACTTTCGGCTCTGTGCCTGTAAGCTTGAGCGCAATCGCACCTTCTACGGTTATACCAATAAAAATGACGCTTGCTCCAAGCTGGGATCAAGCGCCATTCAAACGCCACAACCTCTTACCCAAACAGATTAAGCTGCTCGGAGACCTTACTATTAGCCGCTTCGCCCTTGTCTTTGACGAACACAAACCAGGTTTGTAATTTTGAGGCAAAGAAGTAGCCATCTCGCACATGGTTGCGCTGTGTGCGAGTGCTGCTATTAAAGACCTCATAAGCTGGAAGCATACGGATCGGTTTCGATGGCATGATAGTTACTCCTTCTCCATAGGTACTCGGCTAACTCTTTTGGTGTGTACCAATTACGAATACCCAAATCGCTTTTTATGATCGATTTATCGACTTGATTGAGCGCCGCTTGAAACTCGCTTGCCGCAATGCGGTTGTCGGGATACATC
This sequence comes from Vibrio sp., assembly GCA_051650365.1. Lineage (GTDB taxonomy): Bacteria > Pseudomonadota > Gammaproteobacteria > Enterobacterales > Vibrionaceae > Vibrio. The sequence continues at coordinate 4,056 of JBOFIW010000509.1, forward strand.
TCAAGCAATAGTGCTTCTAGTTCATCTTGCGTTTGAGGGTTCAACACTTCATAACGCGGCTCTGCCCGAAACTTTACTCGCCGTGACATGACGCCTCCTTACTCGCAATCCAACGCTCAAGCCCTAAAATCACCTGACGAATAGTGTCACGAGTGAGCCAGCGAGCACGCTCCACTTTAATGGTGCGCTTTACAAAGCTATCGAGCGCAGGGTCATCTAGCCCTTGCCAGCCAATAGATTTTGCTAATATTGCCAGTTTAGTCCATTGCTTACTGGATGGCTGATTGGATGAGCTGCCACCTAAACGCTTTTTAAAGTTAGGCGAGTCTTCCAAATAACCTTGCTGCTTTAACTCGCTGACTAACTGCATCAGTGCGCCATCGGTTAAATCCTTACAGCTTGTTTTGCCCGTTTGGATGCCTAAGTAGTTGCGGTACTCATCGTCATCAAAGAAACCCATGCGATCGAGTAGCAGCGCTTTCACACCTTTATGCACCAAACCATAATAAGCATAGCGGTTAATTTTCATCTTCATAGCGCCTCCTCAATGGGTAAGGTAAAAGGTTTTCCGAGCCAGTTCTTATTCGCCACACGAAGCAATAGAGCCGCTAAAAACTCTGATTTTTCTTTGGCAGAGAAGCCCGCATTTTCACGCAGCGAATCAAAGAGGTCAGCACTGTCGGCATCGAGAACGAACTTACGTTCAACACGGCCTAACGCCTTGCTACGTAAGCGACTATCACGGGTTCTATCTGCTTGAGATTTGGGGTTATCGACTTTAGGTCGCCCAAGGCGAACGGAAGCAATGACCATAAACGTTACTCACTAACAAAAAGTGTTTGGTCATAGTTTATGCATTTGGAAACGTCTGTAAGAAAAACTTGAGGCAAGAAAAACGCTCGGGTTGATTGTTTCAACGAACGTTCATGATTAAACCATTACACATATGCGTCTTGATCGTATGGACTCGTACAGTGGATAAACTTACTTTTGGACAGAAATCAGTTTCATCGATTATTTTCCATTTGCATATTTAGTCACAAAATTTGAGGAATCAGAGTAAAGAATTCCTCAAATAGCTACAGATATCTCAGTTTACTTTGAAATTAACGCTTGAATCTGCTGGCGAATATCGCGGCCTTGCCCGTCTTGTTCAACGGCCATAATGAACAAACATTTCCCATTGCTTAGTTCTGCCCATTTATCACCGATAGCACGTTTTTCCGCTGAGTCGTCATTAGTTACATAAGCTTCGCCTTTGTACTCAACAACTAGCATGCGGCCATCGTTAAGCTCACATACAAAGTCTGGGTAAAACTTGTTGTGAGCCAATGGCAACCAGAATGAAGCTTGATCTCGGCGTACAAGGTTACGAATCCAGTATTTTACCTCTGGTAGGCCATCTATGGCTTTGGCACACTCGTATTCCTCCCCTGTAGCTTTTAAATCCTCAATAAGGTTCTGCGGAAAGTAATGCTTCTGGAATTTATAGCGACCAGAATAGTAAGGTGGACGAGATGGGTAGTGGCTCGGCTCAAAGTGGTACATGAATTCATCGGATACACACGCTGTACTTTCAGCACTGAACAAACACGCTTGATATCCAGCTCGCTGAGCTTGCTTTCGGTACAAACGGATAAGATCTCGTATAGCACGGGCCAATGGGAACTTATTGCGAACCAAAGCTGTAAGGGTCAAGTTAGGCTTTTGAAGCAAATTTTTGACTAGACGACCCAAGAAGCCAACAAGTTGATGCTGAAGAACATCTGGTTGTCGCAACTCCCTGTCTAGCCAGCGGACGAGATCTTGCTCGGTAACGTCAATAAAGCCTTGGTTGAAAGCGATTACTTCCTTTTGATCGGCAACCTTATAAGTGAGAGACTTACCGTCCATGTCAATCGCAAAACTATTGCTAGTCTCGTTCATTGCAAAGTTAGTCAACTCTGCTGGATAGTCGAGCAGATTCCAGCTGTGTGCGTGAAGGAAAACTTCTGATTCAACCAGCTCCAACTCGCCTTGTTCCAGCATGCACAGATAAGGAAGTGAGCCGAATTTTTCCCCACGTTCTGAAGGTGCCTTCGTGGCTTCGATAGCCTGATTGTGCACTCGAACATCACGTTCAAAGGCTTGACGCATCTTCCCCGCTTTTACGTGCTTCGTTAGCACTTTTTGTATGCTTGGTGAGACTTCGCCCGTCACTTTGACTACCGCAGTGTCAGTTTGCTCATCACGAGTCATCGTGATCTGCTTCTTCTCTGACTCAGAAAGTTCTGTTAGATCTGGTAAATCCTCAACCTCTACAACAATAGCAGGAGGTGGTGTCGGTTTTACTTGAGGTTGCTCCGGCTCACCACCGAATAGATCCCCTTGACCACCCGTCGGAGCTTGCTCACGTAAAAATGCGGCGATCTCCATTTCCTCAAACCCCATAGCGATGAGCTTATCCGTCAGCTCTTGAGCTGCTTTTGCAAACTTCGACGTCGCAAGATGCGCATAAGCACGGTTCAAATCTTCAATGGTTCTACGGCGGGCGTAAGGCATACGCAGTACACGGCCAAGTAACTGTTCAGCATCTTTACTAGACGACACTTGCTTCACCGAACAGAATACGTAGGCAAAAGAGCAATCCCAACCTTCTTTAAGGGCTTCGATCGTAATGATGTATTCAATCGGGCAGTTTTGTTCGAACAGGTTAATTCCATCTAGCTCTCGCTGGCTACCTGTTGCGACCGCAATCTTATCTTCATCAATGTTAAGCTGATTTATAAGATGATCTCTAAGTAACTCGACAGTCACCTCGCCATTTTTGTTTTCAGCTTGGAACAAGGCTATGGGGCGGATGTAGTCTTCGTCTTTTTGAGCATCCGTCTGAAGTTTGTTACGAGTGATCACAGCATCCTGAACAGCATCTTGCCAATTCTGATGTTCCGTCAAAACAATCGGCAATTTAATCATCTCTTCGGCTTTCAGCTCGGAAGCCGAAACATGAAACAGAACGTTACTACCGTTTGCGCTAGTGGTGTTTGGTGTAGCGGTAAACTCAATGACAGCGGCAGGATGGACTCGTCTCAACGTATCAAAGGTTAAGCTGGTACGAGCATTATGAGCTTCATCCACGATCACAACTGGCCGATATAGGGCTAATAGGTTGGCAAAAGAGAATTTGATATTACCAATTTCACGACTGCTCAAACCGTTCTCTTGTACATCAGCCTCAGAAACCCTCTCCAGCAGCGGCAAGGAAGGGTGGTTTGCAGGAATCTTGGCAAAGTGAGGCTCAAAGTTTTCGTGATAAGCGTAAACTTTGCGTCCAGAAGTGTCGGAAACTCTCAAGTTAGCTAAAGTCGATACCACTACAATCGCCTTGCTACCTAAGTCTTGTGGACGTATTTGAGTCACTTCATCAATATCGAGCACCAGAACTTGTCGATTGAAAGCAGCATCAAGCTTTTCACGATAAGGGTGACCTGGTGTTTTCAACGCTTCTACTGTTTGCTCGCGAATCGTGATGCTTGGGACTAGCCATAGAGCAATAGGAGCTTCGGTCTCTAGGTAATGACGTGCAGCAACTTCAATAGCATATGAGCCAAGAACAGTTTTACCACCGCCCGTTGGAATACGCATACAAAAGTACGGAACTTGCTCGAAACCGTAATCTCGATAGGCATGTGGGGGAAGTTCTTGCTCTTCCAGAGCTAACTTATACGCATTTTCAACACTGTCACTACTGAGGCACTGAGACAGGAAAGATTGCATCACATCAACGGCACGTTGTTGATAACCTTTTAACTTAAACATTCTGTGGGTTCCTTATCAAAGAGTGCCGACGTCGTATGGGATCTGCTTGAACGTGATGTTCGCTTGTTTCAAGCGAGCCTCACCCAAACGGCTTGATTCACCGTAGATCACGACGCGTTCATGTTTGTCGATGTCTGGTAAGTTGTTGAGTACTTTGCTTGTCAGCACATTGCCACCTGCTGGACGACGATCACCCAGTATGCCGTTATACAGCAAGTAGTATGCGGTATCGTTATGAACACCCAGTAACGGAGTATCGACTTTGTTACCAAGAGGTGTTTTCGTTTCCAAATACCAGATATGTGATGCTAATGTTGGGAACTTGATGCCAGTATTGAGGCAACCGTATTCATCGAATACAGCTTCACCTAATTTGTAGAAACGGAATCCGCCACCACCTTGCCAATTGGCTAGTTCAGATACCCCACCAGGATCTTCTCCATTAATGACTTTCTTTAATCGAGGAGTAATTATCGAACAGCTATGTTCTCCAATTTCGACGGTAATCCACCTTCTGCCGAGTTTTTGGGCTGCCGCAGCTGTTGAACCAGTACCAGCGAAGGAATCCAGCACTAGATCATCCTTTTTTGTTGATATTTCTATTATTCTTGCAATTAAGTTTTCAGGTTTTGGCGTATCAAAGGCCTTATCTGCTCCAAGCAGGGAGTTTAAATGAGATTTTGTCTGTCGAGTTGTATGTAGATCGTTCCATATAGTAGGCCACGGTCTAGTAGGATTTTCTGGCGCATACTCTCTTGTGTAAGGTACCCATTTTGAATCACGTTTTTTCCATATAAGTTCATCATTATCGACAAGTGCATCAACTCCCTTCTTCCCCATTGCCCAACACGCCTCTCTACCATCATCATGGATGGGATAAACAGTATTTCCATCAGGATCAGAAATTCCGAAAAACATTGATGGTCTATCTGTTCTAAGGCTACTTTTTCCATTTTTTTTGAGCAGTCGATCTCTGTAAGGGCGATCTGAATGTTCATCAGGTTTTCTATAAGAGTCGATAAGACTAATATCTGACTTTCGGCCTAGCTCAAGTTTGCTCTCATTTTTTGCGTAACAAAGTACATACTCGTGATCGGGAGTTATAGTTACTTTGTTATCGTTAGGGCTATCTACCTTTCTCCAGATAAATGAAGTCACGAAGTTTTTCCGACCAAAAATCTCATCTAGTATAACTTTCAAGTAATGACATTCATTATCATCTATGGTTATCCATATGCTACCGTCTTCAGATAGTAAATCTCTGAGCAGTTCTAGCCTTGGGTACAACAAGCATAACCACTGACTATGCTCTAAATTGTCATCATAGTGCTTAAATGCGGACCTAGTGTTATATGGAGGATCAATGAATATGCATTTCACCTTGCCTGCATAATGAGGAATCAAAGCTTTAAGCGCTTCAAGGTTATCACCTTGAATCAATAGGTTTTCGTTATCAGCATCACCGTAGGAGAGTTCTGGTACTTCTTCCAGTAGCCTGTAAGTGCACTTTTTAGACGTTGTTACCGCTTCGTCTTTGTTAAGCCAATTCAAAATGGGCATTTTAGATTCCTAAATCTTATCTACGTCTAAGCCAGCCTTTTTCAATCGGCTTGTAAGGTTTCTCATTTTGCTAAATTCGGTGCCATAGCTGGGCTTGAGGCCGACCTCTTCACAAAACTCTTTCGCTGTGATGTCTTGAAGCTCGTCAGCGAATTTAATCGACTGCAAGTGCAACTCAGCCATAAAGCCGTTCCGTGGAGCTGAAGCAAGAGCTTTCTTAATTTTTTCTCTAATCATTTTATCCATAATGTACTCAATATGATTAATAGTTCTCACTGGGGATTTTAGCAAAATTAGCTAAAAAAGCTAATTGACCTTAGAGGAATGTGCACTTATGAATTGTTATGCTGAATTGTAAGAAAGAAATAAGTCGAGTGAAGCTAATAATGGGGCACTTCTGAATTACGAAGTGCCCACTGTGAAGGTTCTGGACAGAACTGATCTACTACATCAACTAGCTTTACATTTAACACAAGGGAATGCAGAGAACCTGTCAAAACAGTTACATCGAAAAATGAATATTGATGGGGCTCTAAACTCAGGCAAAGCGAAGCCAAAGCGGGAACGCGTGGAGCGTCGCTTGCCTGTATTTAATACGTTGGTTATTGGGTTTATTTACTCGTTGCGAGTAACAGTTTTTCTGCTTTGCGGACGATGGTTCTTAGCATGGAAATACGAGTCATGTTTCCACAACCCATACTTG
>JBOFIW010000510.1:0-1846 GCA_051650365.1 Vibrio sp.
TCAAACAATTTATGCTCGATAACATCGAGTCGGGTCGTTGGCCTGTCGGCTATCGTACCCCAACCGAATTAGAGTTAACCGAGCAATTTGGCGTCAGCCGTATGACAGTCAACAAAGCGCTGCGCGATCTGGTCAGTGAGGGAAAATTACAGCGCCGCCCACGTTTAGGTACCTTTGTTTGCGCGGCAGAAGAGAAAGCCGAATCGCCTTTGCTGGATATTCGCAACATCGCGGATGAAATCCTCCATCGCGGTAAGCAGTATCACAATAAAGTGGTTGAACAGCGTGCGCTGAACGCCGATGAAACTGTCGCCATCAAACTCGGAGTGATGGTGGGTAGCCCAGTGTTTTACAGTGAAATCATTCACTACGCTAACGATATCCCGATGCAACTGGAAGTGCGTTGGGTGAATAGTCGTTCGGTGCCACACTATTTAGATCAAGACTTTACGCAAATTACGCCTAATCAATATTTGTCGCAAAACTGCCCACTGAGCGCGATTGAGCATACCGTTGAAGCCATTGTGGCCGATGCCCATGTCAAGCAAGCCCTTGCGCTTGCTGCAAATGAACCTTGTTTGCTACTCAATCGCCGTACTTGGAGTGGTGACAAGCTGGTTAGCTCAGCCCTGCTCTATCATCCGGGATCGCGTTATAAACTCAGCTCGAAAATCCTCTTTAACCAATAGTTCCACACGATCACATTTTCGCAACATTCAAGTTGCGAACTTTCACGCTTTCCACTATTTATTTGTATATACATTTTACATGTCGATATCTGGATGGAAAGCGATGAATTGTGTGTTAACCGAAGCGTGTTTAGTAACCATGCAACCGGGGTCGCTAGGTTATCAAGTTACTGAACCACAAACCGTGGTGATTAATCAGGGTAGGATTCAGCACATAGGGCAAGATATTGACCTACCCAGCGATGCACATCCTATCTCGTGTGCAGGCAAATTAGTCACACCGGGATTGATTGATTGCCACACCCACTTGGTCTATGCCGGCAGCCGCGCCAACGAATTCGAGCTGCGTTTACAAGGCGTGCCCTACCAAACCATCGCCGCCCAAGGCGGAGGTATTCTTTCTACCGTTAACGCGACCCGTCATGCCAGTGAAGAAGAATTGATCGAACTGGCGCTACCGCGTTTGGATGGTCTACTGCGTAGCGGTGTGACATCCGTTGAAGTGAAATCTGGCTACGGTTTAACTCTCAAGGATGAACTGAAAATGCTGTGTGCCGCCAAAGCGCTGGAGCAGCATCGTCGCGTCAAAATCACCACCACATTACTTGCGGCACACGCACTGCCTCCTGAATTTCAAGGCCGTTGTGATGACTATATCGCGCATATTTGCCAAGAGATCATTCCTCGAGTTGCCGAAGAGCAACTGGCCACCAGCGTCGATGTGTTTTGTGAATCAATTGGCTTTAGCGTGGCGCAAACGGAACGCGTGTTCCATGCCGCACAAGCGCATGGTTTGCAAATCAAAGGTCATACCGAGCAGCTTTCTAACTTAGGCGGCAGCGCACTCACCGCTCGCATGGGGGGACTCTCGGTTGATCATATCGAATATCTTGATGAAGCGGGCGTGAAAGCATTGGCGCAATCGAGCACGGTTGCGACCTTGCTTCCCGGCGCATTCTACTTTTTGCGCGAAACACAAAAGCCGCCGATTGAATGGCTACGCCAACACCGCGTACCCATGGCGATATCTACCGATTTAAACCCCGGCACCTCACCGTTTGCCGATTTGTCCCTGATGATGAATATGGGCTGTACCTTGTTTGGCCTAACACCGGAAGAGACGCTACGCGGTGTTACTTGCCATGCAGCGCAAGCCT
>JBOFIW010000511.1:0-1798 GCA_051650365.1 Vibrio sp.
CTCTCTATAAACGGGAATTCGGTAACGAAGGAAGATTTCATCCTATGCGAACGTCAACCACAGAAAGCGGGACAATAAACACAGCCCCTTCCCTTACGGCACAGCGTTTATCCTTTGAAGATTCAGCTTCTATGCTCAAATTTATTCACATTAAACTTAATCATTCAAAAAATGGGATAAATCAACCTCTAGTGCTTCAACCTTGCGTTTTTTCATTCCGACCTCGTAATCGATCAGTAAGTCGAGTAACTTGTCACCATCAATCAGAGTGATTGGTGCAGCATTCTGAAATAAAGCCCCCTCCTCAGCCCCCTTTGAAAAGCTACCAAGAGTGATGAGCGTACCTCGAATAGCCCCGTGATAAGGCAGTGCCCCACGTAGCTGATCAATAAGCTGTCTGGATATTGTTGTATTGGGAGTACGCTTGACTTGAACGACTTCGCGCACGCTTGAAATTCCGATTTGAACATTACCGACAACATCAACCCCTTTGTCACCGCTCTGCTTGGTGACTTGAACATCTTCATAACCCATGGCTTGAAGTAGTAAAGCAATCAATTGTTCAAACTGATAAGGGTCCATCACGGAGAGTTTCTCAAACAAAATACTGCGTTGCGTAGCATTGTGTTTACTCACGTCTGCGAGTAGATCAAATTTTTCCACTTCAGAGACTGATGCGGCTGGCGCATTGTTTAACCAACATTCGCCCTCTGGCGTAATTGAGTATTTCAGCCCACTCTTTTCAATCATTCCGCGATTTAATAGGTTTCTAACTCTGCGCTGCAATGTATCTCGAATCGTTTTTTCTGTGCCAAAGTTTGAGTAGTCAGCAAGGTAATCTGCCCATTGTGGAATCAGGTCGATTGTTTTGACTTTTCCTGCCGCTCTGATTTGTTTCAATATTTGGATGAGACCTTCATTTTCATCCACATCCTGAAGCGTTTGCGGGTCATTATCTAAGAACAAACGTCCCTTATCCGTCACTCGATAAATGCCTTGCTCTACAACAACTAGGTCATGATTATTCATGAAAAGGTAGGAGCCGTATAAGTGTCTCGGGTTCAATTGATGATGACTCATCTCCCATATTCTGAGCGCAATTTCTTGAAGTTCAGCAGGTAAGCGCTCAGGTATCCAAACATCAGGGCTTTGCCAGTTCACCGTATTTTGTGGCGTTCCCCTAAGCTCTGCGAATGTCCTATTTAATTGAGTGATTAGTCGTTGCGGTTGGGCATCAATCGCTCGAATAAATGCTTGAGCCCATTCAACATCAGGGTATAAGGGAGTTCGTACTTTGTTTTTATACGTCATGGATAGGTGCTCCTGATGTACTCTCTGTATTGTGTGACAGGCCTGTACTGCCGATCTGCTCTTTCATTGGGGTACTCTATTAGCCATGGTACTTCTTAAAATTCTCCGCCTGCTCTAGCACGTTCTTGTATACCTCATCATTTGCTACTGGTGGGAATCCAAAACGGTGTAACAAAAGAATCAGATCGACTTTCAATTTGGCTTTGATGTCGTCACGTTTACTCCAATCGGGGTACTGGGCGGTGTCATCCACAACCACCTTCATTTCCTTCGCCAGCTCAAGCATTTTGTTGTCATCATAGGAGAACTGGTATTTCTCACACATGTGGACGAGGATATCGAGGAAGGCTTTCTCTTCCATATCAATGCCGAACTCACCAAACGATGCCATCTCAGTTTTGATGTCGTAGATCATGTCGGTCATCATCTGGCTAAAGTTGTCGAACTCTTCACCGTTGAGCACATCGTTTTCTTTTCGCTCGTTGTA
>JBOFIW010000512.1:0-5340 GCA_051650365.1 Vibrio sp.
GATCATCACCCAGTTACGGTGCAGGTTAGCACCAGAGATTTTCTTGATGCGAGACAGTGGTTGCACTTCGGTTTCACCGAACTTGCTGAAGTCCACTTTTGGCCAAGGCAGTAAGCCCAGCGCTGCGCCATCACCTTTACCTGAAGCAGTTGCTTGCGCACCAGACTCCAGACGTTTCAGCGCTTCTTTCACGTAGCTCTGTACGTCTTCTTTCAGGATACGGTTCTTACGGCCAGAGCCTTTTACTTTGGCTAGGTTAACGCCAAATTCACGAGCCAGACGACGCACGACTGGAGAAGCGTGTGAGTACTCATGGTTTTCTTGGAATTCACCACTTGCTGCTGGTGCAGTCGCCGCAGGAACTGCTGCTTGAGCAGGTGCTGCCGCTGATGCAGAAGCTTGAACAGGTGCCGCGACTGGCGCTGCGCCAGCAACTTCAAACACCATGATCAGCGAGCCAGTTTTCACTTTATCGCCAGCTGCTACTTTGATCTCTTTCAGAGTACCGGCAAAGGGTGCAGGTACTTCCATAGAAGCCTTATCGCCTTCTACTGTGATCAGTGATTGCTCTTCGCTGATGCTGTCGCCCACATTAACCATGATTTCAGTTACGGTCACTTCGTCACCGCCGATATCAGGTACTTGAACTTCTTTCAGTGCTGCAACGGCTGGAGCAGCGGCTGCCGCTGGTGCCGCAGCTTGAGGCGCAGGAGCTGGCGCAGCGCCGGCCACTTCAAACACCATGATCAGTGAGCCAGTTGATACTTTGTCGCCCGCAGCGATTTTGATCTCTTTAACCGTACCTGCGAAAGGTGCGGGTACTTCCATTGACGCTTTGTCGCCTTCAACGGTGATCAGAGATTGCTCTTCAGCAACCACATCGCCAACTTTGACCATGATTTCAGTCACTTCAACTTCATCACCGCCAATGTCTGGTACTTGCACTTCTTTCAGTGCAGCGGCCACTGGAGCCGCAGCAACAGGTGCCGCTGCTTGAGGCGCAGGAGCTGGTGCAGCCGCTGCTGCACCTTCCGCTTCAAAGACCATGATCAGTGAGCCAGTAGACACTTTGTCACCTGCAACCACTTTGATCTCTTTAACGATACCCGCTTGAGAAGCAGGAACTTCCATAGAAGCTTTGTCGCCTTCAACCGTGATCAGAGATTGCTCTTCAGCCACTTTGTCGCCTACTTTGACGAGAATCTCAGTGACTTCAACCTCATCCGCACCGATGTCAGGTACATAAATTTCGATTGCCATTACTTTTCCTACCTTCAATTAAGCGTACTGCGGGTTGGTTTTTTCAGTGTCGATGTCGAATTTCTTGATTGCTGCTGCAACCACAGACTTCTCAACTTCACCACGTTTTGCCAGTTCATTCAGCGCTGCAACTACCACGTAGCCAGCATTCACTTCAAAGTGACGACGTAGGTTTTCACGGCTGTCTGAGCGGCCGAAACCATCCGTACCCAGCACTTTGTAAGACTGTGCAGGAATGAACGCACGTACTTGATCCGCGTAGTTCTTCATGTAGTCAGTGGCTGCGATAGCAGGCTCAGTACCCATCACTTGTGCGATGTAAGGTACTTTCACGTCTGCTTCTGGGTGCAGCATGTTGAAACGGTCACAAGCTTGGCCATCACGAGCTAGCTCGTTGAATGAAGTCACAGAGTAAACGTCAGACGCTACACCGTACTCTTCACTCAGAATTTGTGCTGCTTTACGCACTTCGTTCATGATGGTGCCTGAGCTCATCAGTTGAACTTTTGCTTTGTTACCTGCGTAAGTTTCCAGTTTGTAGATACCTTTACGGATACCTTCTTCAGCGCCAGCAGGCATTGCTGGGTGAGCGTAGCTTTCGTTCATCAGTGTCAGGTAGTAGAACACGTTCTCTTGCTCACCGTACATACGACGGATACCGTCTTGCAGGATTACCGCAACTTCGTAAGCGAAGGTTGGGTCGTAAGAGATACAGTTTGGTACTGTGCCCGCAAGAATGTGCGAGTGACCATCTTCGTGCTGTAGACCTTCACCGTTCAGCGTTGTACGACCAGCAGTAGCACCCAGTAGGAAGCCACGCGCTTGTTGGTCGCCCGCCATCCACGCCATGTCGCCAACACGTTGGAAACCGAACATAGAGTAGTAGATGTAGAACGGGATCATCGGCAGGTTGTTGGTGCTGTATGACGTTGCAGCCGCAACCCAAGATGACATTGCACCCAGCTCGTTGATACCTTCTTGCAGTACCTGACCTGAAGTCGCTTCTTTGTAGTAAGAAACGATATCGCGATCTTGTGGGGTGTAGTTCTGACCGTGCGGGTTGTAGATACCGATTTGACGGAACAGACCTTCCATACCGAACGTACGTGCTTCATCCGCGATGATAGGAACGATGTTTTGACCAATGTTCTTATCTTTCAGCAGGATGTTCAGTGAACGTACATACGCCATGGTTGAAGAAATTTCACGGCTTTGCTCTTCCAGCAGTGGCTTGAACTCTTCCAGAGCCGGCACAACGAACTCACCTGTGAAGTTTGGCAGGCGCTGAGGTGTGTAACCGTGCAGTGCTTTACGACGAGCGTGCAGGTATTCGTACTCTTTTGAGCCTTCTTCTAGCTTCAGGTAAGGCAGGTTGTTGACTGCTTCATCTGAAATCAGGTCTTGCAGACCAAGGCGGTTACGCATCGCCAGAACATGGGTCATATCCATCTTCTTCACTTGGTGCGCAATGTTCTTACCTTCTGCTGCATCACCCATACCGTAACCTTTAACCGTTTTCGCTAGGATAACGGTTGGACGGCCTTTGGTTTCTTGTGCGTTTTTGTACGCTGCGTACACTTTAGATGACTCGTGACCACCGCGTTTCAGAGCGAAGATTTCATCATCAGTCATGTCAGCAACCAGTGCAGCAGTCTCTGGGTACTTACCAAAGAAATGCTCACGAACATACGCGCCATCTTTCGATTTGAACGTTTGGTAGTCGCCGTCGATGGTTTCGTTCATCAGTTGCAGCAGTTTACCTGTGGTGTCTTTCGCCAGCAGTTTGTCCCAGCCGTTGCCCCAGATCACTTTCACAACGTTCCAACCTGCGCCACGGAACAGACCTTCCAGTTCTTGGATGATCTTGCCGTTACCCATAACAGGGCCGTCCAGACGTTGCAGGTTACAGTTGATCAGGAAGCACAGGTTATCGAGCTTCTCACGCGCTGCGAAAGAGATCGCGCCGCGTGATTCTGGCTCGTCCATCTCACCGTCACCTAGGAACGCGTACACGCGTTGTGCTGTGGTGTCTTTCAGGCCACGGCCGTTCAGGTACTTCAAGAAGCGAGCTTGATAAATGGCAGAAATTGGACCCAGACCCATAGATACGGTCGGGAATTGCCAGAATTCAGGCATCAATTTCGGATGTGGGTAAGAAGGAATGCCTTTGCCGTCCACTTCCTGACGGAAGTTATCCAGTTGTTCTTCAGTCAAACGGCCTTCAACGAAAGCACGTGCGTAGATCCCTGGAGAGATGTGACCTTGATAGTAAACCAAGTCGCCACCGTCTTGCTCATTTGGAGCACGGAAGAAGTGGTTGAAACAGGTTTCGTAGAAAGCAGCTGAAGATTGGAAAGAAGCCATGTGGCCACCCAGTTCCAAATCTTTTTTCGATGCACGCAGCACGATCATGATCGCGTTCCAGCGAATGATTGAACGGATACGACGTTCGAGCGTGGTGTCACCTGGGTAAGCAGGTTCTTGTGCCGCAGGAATGGTGTTGATGTAGTTAGTGGTCACGCCTGTTGGCATGTCTACCCCATCCAGACGCGCTTTTTCTAGCACTTGCTCAAGCAGGTACTGCGCACGTTCTACGCCTTCTTCACGGACAACGGATTCAAGGGCAGCAAGCCACTCCTGAGTTTCCAGTGCATCTACGTCATGCTTCATGTCAGACATGGCGATCTATCCTTCTGTTGGTTGGATTTAAGTTGAATCGCAATGGCCGCTATTGCGGCTCATTACCCTGCTGAATTCGACGCAGAGATCGCTCACGGCGAGTCTGTTCACGAGTCAAATCCAACAACGTTTCTTCGATATAAGCTAAGTGGGAATGGGACATTTCACGTGCCTTTTCCGGCTGACCCGAAACAATCGCATCCACAATGTTAGCTCGGTGTTTGCTTACTTTCTCAACCGCTTCAGGGCGGCGATGTAAGAGTTTAAAATTCTGACGAATATTCTGCTCTAGAAGCGGGCTCAAGCTGCGTACGATGTGCAGTAACACAACGTTGTGCGCCGCTTCGGTAATGGCAATCAAAAAGGCCATCACCCGCTCGGCTTCTTCATCCACATTCTGTAATTGCTGCGCCTCGGCAATACGCGTGACACAGTGTTGAATGCGCGCAAAGTCTTCTTCGGTACCACGCAACGCCGCAAAATAGGCGCAGATGCCTTCTAGCGCATGACGCGCTTCCAGCAGATCCAGTTGAGTTTCGGAGTGGCTAGACAATAAATTTAGCAGAGGATCAGAAAAGCTCTGCCAAATTCGATCACTAACGAATGTCCCCCCCCCTTGACGGCGAGTGAGCAAGCGTTTGGCTTCTAGGCGTTGTATGGCTTCTCTGATCGAGGGGCGAGACACTTCAAACTGTTTGGCCAGTTCGCGTTCCGGAGGAAGTTGCTGACCGGGTGAGAGTGTTCCTTCCACTATCAGTCTCTCCAGTTCTTGTTCAATTACATCGGAGAGCTTTGGCTGACGGATCCTTTGATAAGCCATAATTTATTGTTCTTCTACTCTTATTCTTCTTGCTGGCAATTGGTAATACCAATTTTAAGTTGGTGCAGAAATTAACATAATTAAAACGCCAGTGTCCAGCCGAAAATTGACCTAAATCATAGAACAGGTCACGCTCTAACAATCCAGCAACAATAGTTGATTGAAACAGCAAAATTATTGGTAAGACCAATTACAACTTATATACAGGTGGGACTTTAATGGGCTAGAAGTGTCAATTGATGACAATTTTTGAATAAAGATGAAGGCAACAAGTGAAGCATGACAAGAGCGGAGCATTGCACTCACGAATCAATTTCCCCCTTTGCCGAAAGGGGGGAAACTCTACTTCGCTTCTAGATAATCAATCATGAGTTGCAATGATTGATTACCACGAAACTCGTTGATGTCCAGCTTGTACGCCAAGCGTATCGTTTTTACCGATGCATCTGGCCAGCGGCGCAGATCGACGTTAAACGCAATTCCATCAATCATCACATTGGTCGGGAAGCCTTTATACAGCGGCTCAAGCATCAGTTTGAGGTGTTTTTCGCCAACCAGTTTTTGGTGTAGCACTTTAAATT
>JBOFIW010000513.1:0-2580 GCA_051650365.1 Vibrio sp.
CGATACGCGCTACGCTCAGTACGGATCTCACCCGTTTGTGGGAAAGAGCCGATGGTTGTGGTCGGTAAGAAAGGCAGACCCAACACTTCCGCTTGGTGATGAGCACGCTCAATATAAGGGGCACTACGTTCCGCCAACACAGCAGTGATATTGTTGATACGCGTTTGTACTGAAGCCTTGTTCACAACGTGAGATGACTTACGCGCAACAATTGGCTGGCTATAGGTATCACAAGCCAAAATCGCCGCTGCATCCCCTTCCAATGCACGCCCCAGCAACGCAACTTCCGTCACTTTCTGCTTAGCAAACGCAAACCAGCTGCGTGTTTCTGCGCTGAGATCGCCCTCCAAATCCAGATCGACAGGGCTGTGCAGCAGTGAACAGGAACTGGCTACCCACAAACGCTCACCCAACAAGGTTTTTACAGGTTGTAGACGAGCCAGAACGGCACTTAGATCCGCACGCCATACGTTACGGCCATTGATGACACCCGCAGAAAGCACCCAATGTGCAGGCAAACGGTTAACAATCGTATCTAACTGTGCTGGTGCAGCGGAAACATCCACATGCAGACCATCAACCGGCAGTTCAATGATCTTATCGAGAGTGTCTAGCACTGAATCAAAGTAAGTGGTCAGCAGCAGTTTTACGTCACCACGAATCACTTGATAAGCCAGTTTAAATGAATCTTGCCAACGTGGTTCTAATTCTAAGGCCAGAACAGGCTCATCAATTTGTACCCACTTCACGCCTTGCTTCGCCAGCTTGCTCAGAATCGCTTGGTAAGCGGTCAATAGACGTGGCAACAGAGTTAAACGATCAAGCCCTTCTTCCACTTCTTTCCCTAAATACAGGTAACTGATTGGGCCAAGCAGCACAGGTTTTACATCGTGACCCGCTTGTAGAGCTTCATTCACCTCTTCAAACAGTTGTGGCCAACTCACATTAAACGTGTCGTTAGAGCTGAACTCAGGCACGATGTAGTGATAGTTAGTGTTGAACCACTTGGTCATATCAGAAGCCGCGCTACCCGTTCCGCAACCACAGGCATTCTGTGACTGACCGCGACCGACGCGGAACAAAGTATCTAAATCAGGAAAACCGTGATTGTGACGTTTAGGCACATGACCCAGTAATAGCGTGGTAGTGAGTACATGGTCGTACCAAGCAAAGTCACCTGCGGTCACAAAATCCAGTCCTGCTTCTTTTTGCAGTGCCCAGTTGTGTTGGCGAATTTGGCTACCGACTTGCTTTAAAGCAGCCTGATCAATGTCACCACGCCAGTATTTTTCAAGGGCGAATTTGAGTTCTCGTTTTTCACCAATACGTGGGTAGCCAAGAATGTGAGTCGTTGTCATGTGAAAATCCTTTGTCTGTTCTTAATAGGTCGTACAAGTTCTGAAGCCAACTCAGCACATCAAAAGATGTCTGGATGGCTAAACTATCGCGTTGTACGCCTTCGAGAGCAAGGTTCATTTATTCAACGTGTTTATTAGTAATTTTCATGTTGGCACTGGCGATTATCAATTTACCTTTACTATTTATAACCAAACTGCTTGGAGTTGCAGGTAGGCGGCAAGTGAGTTCATCCCCATGAGCATAGGCACACTATGTGATTGGGGTAAGCGAACGTAGCCAACACCGCTGCGGCTTCAAGCAGGATGGTCATAGCCATCTAGATGTTTACAGCTCCACAAAATCGGCGTAACTTAGCTAAAAATTCATGTTGGCTTAGGGATAAGTGAGGAGAGCTCATGATAGAGCTGAAACATTTGAAAACGCTGATCTCGCTACGCGATACAGGTTCACTGACCGCCACCGCGACTTCATTGCATCTCACCCAGTCTGCGCTCTCGCATCAGATTAAAGACTTGGAAGCTCGAATTGGCGGGCAGCTTTTTTTACGCAAAACTCGCCCTGTGCGTTTTACCGTAGAAGGCGAAATTCTATTGCGTTTAGCTGACGATATTTTGCCTAAGATGGCGCGAGCAGAAAATGAACTGGCAAGCTTGAAGGAAGATGTGAATGGACGCCTGCACATGGCGATTGAGTGCCACTCCTGTTTTCAATGGCTGATGCCAGCCTTGCGTGAATATCAGGTCGGCTGGCCAAGTGTGGCGCTGGATTTCTCATCTGGCTTTGGCTTTGAACCTCTACCTGCACTATTAGCGGGGGAACTGGATCTGGTGATCACGTCCGATATTCTGCCGCGCTCAGAAGTGCATTATGAGCCACTGTTTGATTTTGAAATGCGCCTTATCACCGCCACTAATCATCCATTGGCAGAAAAAACCTTCATTGAGCCGCAAGATTTAGCCGATCAAACCATGCTCACTTATCCGGTGCAAAAGCAGAGATTGGATGTGGTTAAACACTTTTTGCACCCCGCAGGTGTCGAACCCGCACGTTGGAAGCAAGCCGACAATACGTTAATGCTGGTACAAATGGTGTCGGCAGGATTAGGTGTTGCGGCTCTACCTAATTGGGCAATCAGCGAGTTTTCACGCCAAGGATTAATTACCAGTAAACCGTTAGGCAAAGGCTTATGGCGCAGACTGTTTGCGGCAACTCGTCACAGTG